>JBJEQC010000261.1:0-8103 GCA_051881555.1 Acutalibacteraceae bacterium | reverse complement strand
GCAACCCACGCCGCATCGGGCTATGCGTTCCCTGAAATATATTGGAATGCAATTACAGAGTTTATCGGCAAGTATTTATGATTTCTCTTGATAATTGAATAATAATATGGTATTATTGTTTTGCAACATTCAGATATCTGAAATAAACGGAGGTTGAAACGAATGATAATGGGCGAATCCGCTGAAAACTATCTTGAAACCATACTCATTCTCAGCAAAAGAAAAGCCGCCGTGCGCTCAGTTGACATTGCAACCGAGCTTGGCTTTTCAAAACCCAGCGTTTGCGTTGCAATGAGGAATCTTAGGGAACACGGCTATGTTGTTACCGACAGCGACGGGCTTATCACTCTCACGGAATCCGGCCTTGAAATTGCAAGCAAAATCTACAACCGCCACGAAACAATCACCGATTGGCTCAAAAGCATCGGAGTCAGCGCTGACCAAGCGGCAATCGATGCGTGCAGAATCGAGCACGTTATCAGCCAGGAAAGCTTCGACTGCCTTTGCAAATCAATAAAATAACGATAATGACGGGTGCATCAAAGCTCAGCTTTTGCCGACCGGCGCAGGCGGGCTATGGTGCGCTCGGTTTGTATATTTTATATAAATAAATCCGCACTCCGTTTCAATTTAGCGTGGTAAATCGCTAATTGACTAATGCAATAAAGTGTGGTATACTGTTTGCATACTAAAATTATCGGGAGAATCTTATGGACGAATTTCTTGCTTCGCTGTCCAAGGAGGACAGCCTGACCTACGAGCTTTCAATGCTTTATAAGCAATGGGGCTACAAGGAATACCGCATGGCAAAGTTTGAGGAATACAGCTTTTACAGCGACAACAGAGATTTCCTCTCAAGCAAGGGTATTCTCGCTTTCAACAATTCCGACGGCCGCCTTATGGCTCTCAAGCCCGACATAACTCTTTCAATTGTGAAAAACGCCAAGCTTTCAGGCTCGCTGACAAAGCTTTATTATAATGAAAGCGTCTTCAGAATGACCGACAGCTCCATGGATTACAAGGAAATAAAGCAGACGGGCGTTGAAATTCTCGGCAGTGTTGACGATTATCTGGTTGCCGAGGTTCTGATGCTCGCCGCAAAGAGCCTTAAAACCATTGATAAGGATTTTGTGCTTTCGATTTCTCATATGGCGTTCATCCCCTCTCTGCTGAACGAGCTTGAAATCGGTGAAAATGCCAAGAAAGAAATCGTAAGCTGTGTCAAGAGCAAAAACACCCATGACCTTCGCACAATCTGCGAAAAATGCGGCGTCAGCGGTGAAAAAACTGAGCTTCTTGCAAGCCTTGCCCAAATCAGCGGCAAAATGGATGAAGCCATTCCGAGGCTCAGGGCACTTTCATGCAACGACGAGATGAAACAGGCTTGCAGTGAGCTTGAATTTATCTGCGCCTCGCTCAAAAAGAGTCCGCTTGCCGACAGGCTGTTTATCGACCTTTCGGTTATGAATAATATTGATTATTACAACGGAATCATTTTCCAGGGCTATGTTGAAAAAGCTCCGTCCGCTGTGCTTTCGGGCGGCAGATACGATAAGCTCGCAGGCAAGCTTCGTGAAAACATTCAGGCTATCGGCTTTGCCGTCTATCTTGATAATCTCAATCTTTATTACAAGAAAAAGCGTGAATACGACAGCGATATTCTTATCGTATTCGATTCTGCAGAGCAGAGCGTTTCTCTGCTTTCGCTCGTTGAAAGCTTTATCGAAAAAGGCTTTTCCGTCAGAGTTGAACATTCCGTTCCCGACGGATACAGGGCAAAAACCACCTATATGTTTGAAAACGGCGCTTTAAGGGAGGTTTCATCATGCTGAACATTGCTCTGCCCAAAGGCAGGCTCGGCGACAAGGTCTATGAGCTTTTCGCTTCAATCGGCTACGATTGCAGTGAAATATACAGCGACAACCGCAAGCTTGTTTTTGAGAATAAAGAAAACGGCGTGCGTTATCTCCTCGTAAAGCCATCCGATGTTGCAATTTATATCGCCCACGGCGCCGCCGACATCGGCGTTGTAGGCAAAGACATTCTTGAAGAGGACAGTTTTGATATTTATGAACTGCTTGACCTCGGACTTGGCAAATGCAACATGTGCGTTGCCGCCCCGAACGATTATGTTGAGGATTTTGACCGTCCGCTGAGAGTTGCGACAAAGTTTGTCAACATTGCAAAGAACTACTACATTTCGCTCAACCGTGAAATTGAAATAATCAAACTCAACGGCTCGATTGAGATTGCGCCGATTCTCGGGCTTTCGGATGTTATTGTCGATATCGTTGAATCGGGCAAGACCCTTAAAGAAAACAATCTCAGAGTTTATGAGAAAATCATGCCGATAAGCGCAAGGCTTATCGCCAACAAATCGTCTTATAAATTCAAGAGCGCAGACATTGACCGGCTTATGGAAAAGCTGAAAAAGGAGTTAGCTGAAAATGATAAAAATAATTGACATAGAGAACGCCGGAAAAAGCGATATTCTCACCCGTGACATAAAGCTTGAAAGCGGCGTTGAAGCCATTGTTTCCGACATTATCGCCAATGTTAAGGCGAACGGCGACAAGGCGCTCAGGGAATACAGCCTTAAATTTGACGGCTCATGCCCCGAAAATCTGAGAGTTACTCAGGAAGAAATTGATTCGGCATATGAGAACGAGGACAAGGCTTTTATTGAAACGCTTGAAACCGCCAAAAAGAATATTTGGGCATTCCACGAAAAACAGCTTCGTTCGGGCTTCAGAATTGACGAGGGCGACGGCATAATTGCGGGTCAGAAAATAACGCCGATTGAAAAGGTCGGAATTTATGTTCCCGGCGGCACGGCAAGCTACCCCTCAACGGTTCTTATGAATGCAATCCCCGCAAAAATTGCGGGAGTTAAAGAGATAATTATGGTCACTCCCCCCGACAAGCAGGGAAATATCCCCTCGGCAATTCTCTGCGCCGCAAAGATTGCGGGAGTTGACACGATAATCAAGACCGGCGGCGCTCAGGCGGTTGCCGCTCTCGCATACGGAACGGAAAGCGTTCCCAAGGCAGATAAAATCGTCGGCCCCGGCAATGTTTTTGTTGCAACGGCAAAAAGAATGCTTTTCGGCCTTGTAGATATCGATATGATAGCAGGCCCGAGCGAAATTCTCGTGCTTGCAGACGGAACCTGCAACCCCGCTTTTGTTGCCGCCGACCTGCTTTCTCAGGCTGAGCACGATAAGCTCGCAAGCGCAGTTCTCGTCACCGACAGCAAGGAGCTTGCTCTCGCCGTTCAGGCGGAAATTGAAAGACAGCTTCCGCTTCTTCCCCGTGAAGAAATCGCAAGAACCTCAATTGATACAAACGGTAAAATAATCATCGCCTCCGACCTTGCACAGGGCGTTGAAATCGCAAACGAGATTGCTCCCGAGCATCTTGAGGTCTGCGTTGACGAGCCGTTTGCTCTGCTCGATAAAATCAAGAACGCAGGCTCGATATTCCTCGGCAAAAACGCTCCCGAAGCCCTCGGAGATTACCTTGCAGGGCCAAACCACACTCTGCCGACCTCGGGCACGGCTAAATTCAGCTCTCCCCTTTCGGTTGACGATTTTGTTAAAAAGTCATCATATCTCTATTACACCGAGGAAGCACTCGGAAAGGTTAAGGATAAAATCGTTCTTTTTGCAAACCGTGAGGGTCTTCAGGCTCACGGCAGAAGCGCAGCAATAAGATTTGAAAAATAAGGAGTCACGCATGAGCAGATTTCTTTCAAAAAACTATGAAAAGCTTGTTCCTTATGTTCCCGGCGAACAGGTTAATGTCAAGGTTATAAAGCTTAACACCA
Source organism: Acutalibacteraceae bacterium (assembly GCA_051881555.1). Lineage (GTDB taxonomy): Bacteria > Bacillota > Clostridia > Oscillospirales > Acutalibacteraceae > CAG-177. The sequence goes on along the minus strand of JBJEQC010000261.1, from coordinate 4,277 downwards.
ACGAATCCCCGTTTCCGCCCTCGCCGAAGGTTCTGGAGGTTCTGAACAGCGAAGTTATAAATAAACTGAATCTCTATTCCGACCCCGAGCTGAAAGAGCTTCGCTCGGCGATTGCCGAGCAGTTCGGCGTTACGCCCGACATGGTTTTCTGCGGCAACGGCTCTGACGATGTTCTGGCTTTTGCGATTATGGGCTTTTGCGGCAGAGGCGGTTCGCTCGCCTGCCCCGAAATTTCATACGGCTTTTATCCCGTATATGCCGACATTTTCGGCGTTGACCTTGAACAGATTCCGCTGAACGGCGATTTTTCAGTCAATGTTGACGATTATATCGGCAAGGGCAAAAACATTGTCATTGCAAATCCCAACGCTCCGACGGGGCTTGCGTTCGGCGTTTCGGAGGTTGAAAGAATCGTTGCTTCCAACCCCGATAATGTTGTTATCATTGACGAAGCCTACATGGCATTCTGCGGCATGAGCTGTTCGGAGCTTGTTAAAAAATATGACAATCTTCTCGTAGTCCGCACCTTTTCAAAGAGCCATTCTCTTGCAGGCCTGCGTGTCGGCTTCGGCATCGGCTCAAAGGAGCTTATCGCTGACCTCAACAAGCTTAAATTTTCATTTAATCCTTATAACATCAACACTCTTTCGATAAAAGCGGCATCGGCGGCAATTGCCGACAACGAATACTATGACGGCAGGATTTCACGCATCGTCGCAACCCGTGAGAGGATAAAAGCTCAGCTCAGAGAGCTTGGCTTCAACTGCACGGATTCAAAAGCAAATTTCATTTTTGCTACAAGCAACAGGATAAACGCCTCGGAACTCGCGGCAAAGCTTCGGGAGAGAGGAATCCTTGTCCGTCATTTCAGCAAGCCGAAAATTGACAATTATCTTCGCATTACCGTTGGCGCAGACGAAGATATGGACACTCTGATTAAATCGATAAAAGAAATATTGGAGGAAAAGAAATGAGACAGGCGGAAATCAACAGAAAAACCAACGAAACCGACATCTCGCTCAAGCTCTGCCTTGACGGCACGGGCAAAAGCGAAATTGACACAGGCTGCGGTTTTCTGAATCATATGCTTGAGCTTTTCGCACGCCACGGCAGATTTGATTTGTCGGTTAGCTGCAAGGGCGACACTCAGGTTGACTATCACCACACCGTTGAGGACATCGGAATCGTTCTCGGCAAGGCTTTTGCTCAGACAATCGGAGAAAAAAGAGGCATCACCCGTTACGGCAGTTTTCTGCTTCCGATGGACGAGGCTCTTATCCTTGCAAGCGTTGACATCAGCGGCAGAGCATATCTGAACTATGATGTCAGCATTCCGAACGCATCCGTTGGCGGAATGGACACCGAGCTTGTTGAGGAATTTTTCATTTCATTTGTCCGCAACAGCGATATCACGCTTCACATAAAACAGCTTGACGGCAAAAACACTCACCACATCATCGAGGGCATTTTCAAAGCGGTTTCAAGAGCGCTTGCGAAAGCCGTTTTTGTTGACGAAGCACTCGGCGGAGAAATTCCGTCAACAAAGGGGATTCTGTAATGATTGCAATTATTGATTATGGGTGCGGAAATCTGTTTTCGCTTTCCTCCTCGCTCAAAAGTCTCGGCATTGAATGCAAAATCACGGGCGACAAGGAAGAAATTGCCACCGCAGATAAAATAATACTGCCCGGCGTCGGAGCATTCGGCGATGCGGCAAAAAAACTGCGTGACTGCGGCATGGATAAGCTCCTGCGCTCTCTTGCTGACGAGGGCAAGCCGATTCTCGGCATCTGCCTCGGAATGCAGTTGCTTTTTGAAAAGAGCTTTGAATACGGCTCTCATGCGGGGCTTGGGCTGATAAAGGGCTATGTCGGCCCTCTTGAGGGTCATATTCCTCACAACCTTAAAATTCCTCACATGGGCTGGAACAAACTTAATCTTGTTAAAGATGACCCGATTTTCAAATACATAACTCCCGGCGATTATATGTATTTCGTTCATTCGTTTTATGCCCGTGACTGCATGGAAAGCACGCTTGCTCTCGCCGAATACGGTGCGGCAGTTCCTGCGGTAGTCCGCAGCGGCAGTGTCTACGGAATGCAGTTCCACCCCGAAAAGAGCGGCGCAAAGGGCTTGGCTCTTCTCAAAGCATTTTCAGAGATATAAGGTGAAAGCTATGCAGATATTTCCCGCAACAGACATTCTCGGCGGCAAGGTCGTTCGGCTGACAAAGGGCGACTATGCGAATGTTAAGGTTTATGCCGATTCCCCCACCGAAATGGCTCAAAAATTCATGCAGGACGGGGCAAGCAACCTGCACATGGTTGACCTTGACGGCGCAAAAAGCGGCGCTCCCGTTAACTTCGACGCAATCCGTGAAGCCGCAAAAATCAAGGGGCTTTTCATTGAGGTCGGCGGCGGCATCAGAGACATGAAAAGAATTGAAGATTACCTTTCGCTCGGCGTTAAAAGAGTTATTCTCGGCACGGCGGCGGTTCGTGATTATTCCTTTGTTGAAGAATCCGTCAAGGAATTCGGAGATGCAATCGCCGTTGGCGTTGACGCCAAAAACGGTCTTGTTGCCGTCAGCGGCTGGCAGGAAACAACGGCGATAAAATCCGTTGAATTCTGCAAAAAGCTCCGTGACAGCGGCGTTTCAACGGTAATATACACCGACATTTCAAAAGACGGAATGCTCAGCGGCACGAATCTTGAAGTTTATTCCGAGCTTTCAGCCATTGAGGGCATTAACATTATCGCTTCGGGCGGAATCACTTTCGTCGATGAAATAAAGGAGCTACGCAAAATGGGCATTTACGGCGCAATCGTCGGCAAAGCCGTCTATGAGGGCAAACTCAGTCTTAAAGAAGCTCTTGAAGCTGCCGGAGGTAATGAAAAATGATAACAAAAAGAATAATACCCTGCCTTGATGTCAGAAACGGCAGAGTTGTTAAAGGCGTTAATTTTGAGGGGATTCAGGATGTTGCGTCTCCCGTTGAGCTTGCTCATTTCTATAACGACAGCGGTGCTGACGAGCTTGTTTTTTATGATATCACCGCTTCGTTTGAGAACCGCTCGCTTTTCACCGACGCACTGAAGCAGGTGGCGGGCGAAATATTCATTCCGCTGACTGTCGGCGGCGGCATCAACACTCTTGACGATTTTGACCGTGTTCTCAAATGCGGTGCAGACAAGGTATCCGTTAACTCGGGCGCAATCAACGACCCGTCCCTGATTGAAAAAGCCGCAAAGAAATACGGCGACCAATGTGTCGTGCTCTCAATGGATATAAAGCGTGTTGACGGAAAATTTCATGTTTTCAGCAAGGGCGGCAGAATCGACACGGGAATTGACGCTCTTGAATGGGCAAAGCAGGGCGAAAACAGCGGCGCAGGCGAGCTTGTTGTTAACAGCATTGACACCGACGGCGTTAAGCAGGGCTTTGACATTGAAATGCTCCAAAAAATCAGCGACCTCGTTACAATCCCCGTTATCGCAAGCGGAGGAGCAGGAAAAAAAGAGGATTTTCTTGAGCTTTTCAGGGCAAACTGTGCAGACGCAGGCCTTGCCGCTTCAATTTTCCACTTCAAAGAGGTTGACATTATGGATTTGAAGCGTTATCTTAATAACAATAATATAGAGATGAGGATATAAAAAGTGGTTGAACTTAAATTTAATTCGCACGGACTTATCCCTGCAATTGTGCAGGATTATTACAGCAAAAAGGTTCTCATGCTTGCCTACATGAACAAAGAGAGCCTTGATATCACAATCAAGGAGGGCAAAACCTGCTTTTACAGCCGTTCCCGTCAATGCCTCTGGCGCAAGGGCGAAACCTCGGGCAACACTCAGCAGGTTGTTTCAATAAGAACCGACTGCGACAGGGACACTCTGCTCATCGAGGTTATCAAAGCGGGTCCTGCCTGCCACACGGGAAGCGAAAGCTGTTTCTTTGAGGACATCGTTGCTCCCGAGACAGAGGAATTTTCATATGAGAACCTCTATAAAATGCTTGTCGGCCGCAAGACTGAGAAAAAAGAGGGTTCATACACAACCTATCTTTTTGAAAAAGGAACGGATAAGATTCTCAAAAAAGTCGGTGAGGAATGCACCGAGGTCATCATTGCCGCAAAGGGCGGCGACAAGGCGGAAACCGTTTTTGAAATTGCCGACCTGCTCTATCACATCACGGTTATGATGATTGACGCAGGCATAACAATTGATGAAGTTACCGCAGAGCTTGCAAAGCGTCACATTGTTGATCATAAAGTAAAGCA
>JBJEQC010000260.1:0-8131 GCA_051881555.1 Acutalibacteraceae bacterium | reverse complement strand
ATTGGTCATAGGCGGAGCCTATCCTTAATTTGCGAAGCAAACTTCATTTTTGCGAAACAAAACGGGCGACCACACTGGGTCGCCCCTACTTTCATGTGCCGCAGGCACACTTCATTCCTTCATTTCCGTTGTGTTCTTCTCGTTGTTCCGCTTTTCCGTCGCATTCGGCTGTCACGAAAATATTAATAATCAATAACACCTTGAATTGCTGTTGCTTTTCAGGGTGTTTTATATTATAATGAAAAGGATAAAATAAATCATTCGGGAGGTGCGGCGGTTGAAAACACTGATAGCGTCGGATATTCACGGCTCGGCTCTTTATTGCCGCAGGCTGATTGAAGAATATGAAAGAGAAAAAGCGGACAGGCTCTTTCTGCTCGGCGATATCCTCTATCACGGGCCGAGAAACGATTTGCCCGATGAATATGCGCCGAAAAAGGTTATCGAAATGCTCAACGAGAAAAAAGACGGAATATTCTGCGTCAGGGGCAACTGCGACACAGAGGTTGACCAGATGGTGCTGAAATTCCCGATTCTTGCCGATTATGCGGTGCTTGAAGTCGGCGACAGGCTCGTTTATGCCACCCACGGCCATGTTTTCAACGAAAATAATCTTCCGCCGCTGAAAAAGGGCGATATTCTTCTCAACGGCCATACCCATGTTCCGAAATGCACCGAGCATGAAAGCTTTGTCTATATGAATCCCGGCTCGGTTTCCATCCCCAAGGAGAACAGCGCAAGGGGATATATCATTCTCGAAAACAGCGTTTTCACATGGAAAAGTCTTGACGGCGAAACAATAATGACCTACAGGGCGTGACAACGGAGGAACATAAAATGGAAACAAGACAGACAAGAAAGCTCACGGCGGGAGTCAAGACATTGCTGATTATTGCGGCTTCGTTTGCGTGCGGATTTATGAGCCTGACCTCTTTGAACGGCTGTTTCGGCTCGGTGATTTCACGCTTTGCGCTTTCCGTTATGCTGACATTGCTGATTTTTGCGTTTTACGGCAACCGAAAGAGCGTTACATACGAGCTTATCCCCGTTTCGGCAGGTTTGCTCTGCCTCGGCTCGCCCTTACTCTTTGCATTGTTTGCAGGTTCTCTTTTTTCAAAAAAGCAATATAAAATCAGAAGCTATGTATTGATTCTCTGCCTGAATTATGCGCTGACGGCGGGTTTGCTGCTTGCGGTCAAATACCTTTTGCCGCTTATCAGCCTGAAAGCGGCGGAATATGCAATGAATTTCGCTTATCTGAATGAAGTCTGCTTTGCGGTATCATCGGTTCTGACCTATGTAATCTCCTCGGCGGCAATCTTCCGTGACGGGGCGGCGGCTCTGATATCCGCCGTGCTTTTCGTTGCATATGCCGGTCTGAGGGCGGCGGATATTGCCGCTTTCAGTCAATTCCCCGTTATTCCCGTTCCTAAATTCATCGTCGGTTTCCTTTTCGGCTTCATAACCCTGACGGTTCTTGCCTGCCTGCCCGCAAAAATATCGGCGGGTGAGGGCAGATTTGAATATGCGGAGCCGTTCGGAAGAAAAGGCTTTCACGCATTTTACAGCACGGTTTTCACCCTTTTTTTATCTTTCGTTCTGAGCGTTTTGCTCCTTGTTGCAAGTTCGCTCAAAAGGTTTGCAGACGGAAAAATCCTCCCGCAAAAAGCTCCGTGGATTTTCTGCGCGATAACGGCAGTTATCTGCTTAATCGGTATTGCCGTTTGCGCCTCGGTCAGCAGAAAGAACATTATTTCAAGGGGTCTGCCCGTTCCCGCCGCAATGAGGGCGGAGGATTTTTGCATGAAAGCCGCACCCCTGTATTTTGCCGTTACGGGCATTGTTTCGTTTGTTAACGGCAGAGCGGTTTTTGCCGATATTCCTTTGGATAAATTAAAAAGCCTCTCATCATTAACAGAAATGATAAGAGGCGGAGCTTTGACCGAAGCCGCTGCATCGGCTTTAAGCTTCGTTTTGTTTTTCGTATTTTATTTTGCGGCAAGGGGAAAGGCTGTCAGGAGAAAATAACCTCTCTGATTTCAGCCGTAGAGTGAGCAATATGGTCTGCGCCGGCATTTATCAGCTCATCTTCACTGCCGTAGCCGTAGGTTACTCCGACGCTCTCAACGCCGGCAACCCTTGCGCCGTTTATGTCAAAATGGCGGTCGCCGACCATCAGCATGCGGCTTTTCTCAACTCCGAGAAGCTCTGCCGCATTGTTGATAAGGTGGGATTTATCCTGCGGAGCGGCGTCATCCTTCGGGGCCGAAACAAGGTCGACAAGCTCGTCCATTTTAAGGAATGAAACGATTTTAAGGATGAATTTTTCGGGCTTTGAGCTTGCAATGCAAACCTTTATGCCGTTTTCTTTAAGCTCCTTAATGAGCTGTTCGATTCCCGGGTAAAGCTCGAACTGATAAATACCGCTTCTTGAATAAAGCTCACGGTATTTGCGGACTGCAAGCTCGCATTGCTCGTCCGACATGCCCAGCTCTCGCTTGAAAGAGTCAAAAATAGGCGGGCCGATGAAGGTGCGAAGCTGTTTTTCGCTCAGGGGTTTGAATCCGAGAGCGGCAATCGCAAATCTGACGGAATTGAAAATACCGACGCCCGTGTCGGCAACCGTACCGTCAAAGTCAAAAAGAACAGCGTCAAATTTGTTTTGCATAAATAATCACTCCGAATCGGAAAATCTGTACCGGTTTTTGTTGCGTGATAAATATTATTTTCATTTACAAACCCGAAAAACTATGATATACTATCACTCAATAATTCTATTATATCCGAATGACAGATAATATAGCTGTTGCCTGAAAATTGCGGATATAAAAACAGAAACAGCGGCACTTATGGCAAGATGACCGCCCGAAATGGCGGTGAGAGCTTACCCAACTCCTCTGTTTCTGATTATAAGTATAATATAAAAAATTGTCAGTGTCAATACGATAAGATAAATTCTTTGAAAGGAAAGTTCAATATGGAATATAAGTTTGCACAGGGCGTTGCATCGCTCAAGCCCTCGGTTATCAGAGAAATTCTCAAAAGCTCAGGCAACACAATTCCGCTTGCCGCAGGGAATCCCGCTCCCGACGCTTTCCCCGTTGACGATATCAGAAGAATTGTCGGCGAGGTTCTTGAAAACGAGCCTATTCTTGCTTTGCAGTACGGAATCAGCGAGGGCTACGGTCCTCTCGTTAAAAAGCTCACCGAGCTTGCAAAAACCCGCTACGGCGTCGGCACTGATGCCGACGGTCTGATTGTTGTCAGCGGCGCTCAGCAGGTTATGAGCCTGACGAGCCAATGCTTCATCAACAGCGGCGACTGCGTTCTCTGCGAGGAGCCGTCGTTCATCGGCGCTCTCAACTGCTTCAGAAGCTACGGCGCAAGGCTTGTCGGCGTTCCCGTTGACAGCGACGGAATCCGCATTGACGCTCTTGAAGAAAAGCTGAAAACCGAAAAGAATGTCAAATTCATTTATACAATCCCCAACTTCCAGAATCCGTCGGGCGTTACCATGTCGCTCGAAAAGAGAAAGGCTGTTTATGACCTTGCAGTTAAATACGGCGTTATGGTGCTTGAGGATAACCCCTACGGCGACCTGAGAGTTGCGGGCGAAGATGTTCCCGCAATCAAGAGCTTTGACGAGGCGGGAGCGGCCATTTATTCCGGCTCGTTCTCAAAAATCGTTGCTCCCGGCATCAGAGTCGGCTTCGTTCTTGCACCTGCCGAGGTTATCGCAAAGCTGACCGTTGCCAAGCAGACTCAGGATGTTCACACCCCGCTCATTTCTCAGCTCATCGTTTATAAATGGCTGACCGAATGCGATTTTGAAGGCCACATCAACAAAATCAGAGATATTTACAGCCGAAAGCTCAATTTGCTCTGCGACTGTGTTGATAAGGAGCTCGGCGATTTTCTTACATATAACAGACCCGAGGGCGGTCTTTTTGTCTGGGCAAAGCTCAATGACGGCATCGATATGCTCGATTTCTGCCGCAAGTCGAGTGCGGCGGGCGTTTCGGTCGTTCCCGGCAACGCATTCCTTGCCGATACCGAAGAAAAATGCCAATATATCCGCATGAATTTCTCAACTCCCACCGATGAAGGCATTGTCAAGGGCGTTAAGATTCTCGGAGAGGTTGCCCGTTCGCTTTAATCACACAAAGTTAGGATGAATATTATGGAAAATAACAATACAGAGCGCAAGCCGATAGTGCTCAGCGCAATTCAGCCGACATCGATTCCGACTCTCGGCAATTACCTCGGAGCGCTCAAAAATTGGAAAATGATGTGCGAGGATTACGACTGCCTTTATGCGGTTGCGGATCTTCACGCTCTGACGGTTCACCCCGAACCGGCAAAGCTCCGTCAGCAGATCCTTGAAATGTATGCAATTTTGCTTTCAATCGGTCTTGACCCCGAAAAGAATATTGTTTTCATTCAGAGCCAGGTTCCCGCCCATGCGGAGCTTGCATGGATTCTTGACTGCTACACGCAGTTCGGCGAGGCTTCAAGAATGACCCAGTTCAAGGAAAAGTCGCAGAAGCACTCCGACAATGTCAATGTCGGTCTGTTCGCTTATCCCGTGCTTATGGCGGCGGATATCCTGCTTTATCAGGCGAATTTCGTTCCCGTCGGAGCGGATCAGAAACAGCATCTTGAAATTGCAAGAGATATTGCCGTCAGGTTCAACAGCCTGAGAGGCAACACCTTCACCCTGCCTGAGCCGTTCATCGGCAAGGTCGGCGCAAGGGTTATGAGCCTCCAGGATCCCACTCAGAAGATGTCAAAGAGCGATCCGAATCCCAAGGCGTCGATCTCTCTGCTTGATCCGCCCGAAGCGATTCTCAAAAAGTTCAAATCCGCAGTTACCGACAGCGAGGCGGTTGTCCGCTATGCCGACGGCAAGGACGGAATCAACAACCTCATGGCGATTTACTCCTGCTGCACGGGGTTTGATTATGCCGCAATCGAAAAGGAATTTGACGGAAAAGGCTACGGCGATTTCAAGGTTAAGGTCGCCGAAGCGGTTATTGAAGAGCTGAAACCCGTTCAGGAAAATTACAAACGCCTGATGGCGGATAAGCAGTATCTGCTTGACACAGCCGCCTCGGGAGCAGAGAAAGCGGGCAGAATTGCCGCCCGCACTCTGACCAAAGCAAAGAAAAAAGTGGGTCTTTTGCTCGGTTAACCGCCGAAATTCCGATTATTTTTGTTGAATACGACAAAAATGCATAAATATTCAGAAAACACTTGATTTTTTGAATAATTGTTGTATAATCAATGCATAATCAAACGACAGAACGGAGAAATCATAATGAAAGAAATCAAAAAAGTTGTTCTTGCCTATTCCGGCGGACTTGACACTTCAATAATTATCCCTTGGCTCAAAGAAAACTACAACAACTGCGAGGTTATCGCCGTTTCGGGCGATGTCGGCCAGGGAACCGAGCTTGACGGCCTTGAAGAAAAGGCAATCAAAACCGGCGCTTCAAAGCTTTATATCGAAAATCTTCAGGATGAATTTGTCAGCGACTATATTTTCCCGACCCTTAAAGCGGGCGCGGTTTATGAGAAGGATTATCTTCTCGGCACTTCCTTTGCAAGACCGATTATCGCAAAGAGAATCGTTGAGATTGCAAAAGCAGAGGGCGCAGACGCCATCTGCCACGGCTGCACCGGCAAGGGCAACGATCAGGTCAGATTTGAGCTTGCAATCAAGGCTTTTGCTCCCGAAATGCAGATAATCGCTCCCTGGAGAATCTGGGATCTCAAATCAAGAGAAGAAGAAATCGAATACGCAGAGGCTCACAACATTCCTCTTAAAATCAACCGTGAAACCAACTATTCAAAGGATAAGAACCTCTGGCATCTTTCCCATGAGGGACTTGACCTTGAAGACCCCGCAAACGAGCCGCAGTATAATAAGCCCGGTTTCCTTGAGATGGGCGTTTCTCCCGAAATGGCTCCCGATGAACCGACTTATGTAACCATTCATTTTGAAAAGGGCGTTCCCACCGCCGTTAACGGCAAGGAGATGGGCGGCGTTGAGCTTATCAAATACCTCAACGAAGTCGGCGGCAAAAACGGCATCGGTCTTTGTGACCTTGTTGAAAACCGTCTTGTCGGCATGAAGTCGAGGGGCGTTTATGAGAATCCCGCAGGCTCAATCCTTTTCAGAGCTCACGAAGTTCTCGAAACAATCACTCTTGACAGAGACACTCAGCATTATAAAGAGCTTATTGCTCACCGTTTTGCGGAGCTTGTTTATTTCGGTCAGTGGTACACGCCGCTCAGAGAGGCTCTCTCCGCATTCGTTGACAGCACTCAGCAGACGGTTACGGGCGATGTTAAGCTCAAGCTTTATAAGGGCAACATCATCAACGCCGGCGTAACCTCACCCTACACTCTTTACAGCGAGGATTTCGCAACCTTTGACGCCGACGATGTCTATGACCAGAAGGATTCCGCAGGCTTCATCAATCTGTTCGGCCTGCCCATCAAGGTCAGAGCAATCCTTGAAGCTGAGAGAAACGCAAATAAATAAAAAATTCAAGAGCCGTCAGCTTGGCGGCTCTTTTTCGACTATCTATCTGTATTATTTGGAGGACTGATTTATGAAGCTTTGGGCGGGTCGCTTTTCAAAGGAAGCTGACAAAAAGACCAACGATTTCAATTCATCAATAGCAACCGATTCAAGAATGTATGCCTGCGATATCGAGGGCAGTATCGCCCATGTCACCATGCTTGCGGCTCAGGGAATAATCTCCGCTGATGACGGCGCCGCAATCGCCGCAGAGCTTGCAAAAATCAAGGATGAAATAGCGAGCGGCGCTCTTGCAATCGACCCCAACGCCGAGGATATCCACACCTTCGTTGAGCAGACCCTGACCGAAAGAATAGGCGACGCAGGCAAGCGGCTCCACACGGGCAGAAGCAGAAACGACCAGGTTGCCCTTGATATCCGCCTTTATCTCAGAGAGGAATGTAACAAAACTCTTGAACTGCTCGGTCAGCTCATTGACGCTCTCACCGCAAAGGGCGATGAATATGCCGACGCAATCATGCCCGGCTACACCCATTTGCAGAGAGCACAGCCGATAACTTTTAAAGCGCATCTGACCGCCTACACGGAAATGCTCAGCCGTGACATCAGCCGCATTGAGGACGCTCGGAAGCGCATGAATTCCTCGCCGCTCGGCAGCGGCGCTCTTGCGGGCACGACTTATCCCATCGACCGAGCCATGACCGCAGGCCTGCTCGGCTTTGATTCGTTCACCAAAAGCACGCTTGACGGAGTTGCGGACAGAGATTTCTGCATCGAGCTTGCAAGCGCACTTTCACTCGTTATGGTTCATCTTTCAAGGCTCTGCGAGGAAATTATCCTCTGGTGCTCATGGGAATTCAAATTTGTTGAGCTTGACGACGCATTTTCAACGGGCTCAAGCATAATGCCGCAGAAGAAAAATCCCGACATTGCAGAGCTTGTCAGAGGCAAGAGCGGCAGAGTTTTCGGCGACCTTATGACCCTGCTGACGGTTATGAAAGGGCTTCCGCTTGCCTATAACAAGGACATGCAGGAGGATAAGGACGCAATATTTGATGCGTTTGACACCGTCAAAATCTGCCTTGTGACCCTTGTTCCGATGATTTCAACCATGAAAGCCCTGCCCGAGAACATGAGAAAGGCAGCGGCGGGCGGCTTCATCAACGCCACCGACTGCGCCGACTATCTTGTTTCAAAGGGACTGCCGTTCAGAGACGCCTACAAGGCGACGGGAGAGCTTGTCGCCCTTTGCATCAGAGAGGGCAAAACGCTCGAAACCCTCACTCTCGACGAGTATAAACAGGTCTGCGATCTCTTTGACAGCGGCGTTTACGAAGCAATCAAGCTCGAAAACTGCGTCAGACGCAGAGGAATGTAAATAGTGGAACGCCGAGGACCCGGCGTTCCTTTTTTTGGTAGGGAACGCTGTCCTCAGCGTTCCGAGAAAACAGCAGAAACCAACGGCAACACGGTAGGGGCGAACTGCGTTCGCCCGCCCTGAATCAAATGAAGAAATGAAGTGTGCCTGTGGCACATGAAAGTAGGGGCGACCCTGTGTGGTCGCCCGATAGAAATTGATTAATT
>JBJEQC010000259.1:28093-34526 GCA_051881555.1 Acutalibacteraceae bacterium | reverse complement strand
TTCATTGAAATCCATTTTGATTGAAAAGCTTGAAGAAGAATAAGCAAAAGTAACATAAAATGCCGCACGGCAAAAGCGATTTAAAGCTTAACCGTGCGGCATATTTAATTTTATTTGCTTTGACCGCTGACAATTGAATAATAAATTCTTGATGTAATCTTATAAACAACCGTATAAAGCAGGGCAAAAACAGCAATGCTGATTACTGATGTCATTATAAATAATGTTGTGTTATACATATTGAATAAAGTCAGCAGTTTGCAGATTATCGGGAAAGCAAAGCAATAATGAATAACCGAAACGATAAGCGGGAGCAGGAAAACCGTCAGCATTTGAGAATTAATGCTTTTCTTGATATCGGTTTTTGTCATTCCGACTTTTTGCATTATTTCAAAGCGTGATTTGTCCTCATATCCTTCTGAAATTTGTTTATAATAGATAATTAAAACTGCGGCAATAATGAAAATCAGACTGAGAACGATGCCGAGGAAGAACAAACTGCCGAAGGTTCCGTAAAAATCCGTTCTTTGCTCTTCACGGCATTCAACCGAAAATGAATAACCGTTTCCGACTTTGGTTGATGATTCTTTCAGCGAATCGTGAATCCTATCGGTTATTTCAATTTGTGTTTCTGTTGTTGCATCGGTATCAAAGCCGTAAATCCAATGAAAATAGAGCATATTTTCGCCGTTATAATCCGAAAGAGACATCAGTTCTTTAATGTCGCTTTCATAGCTGTTAACAACAACGAAAACAGTCGGAACAATATCCATTGCCGCTCTTGCGTCGTCAAAGAAATCATAAAGAACCTTTTTAACTTTGAATGATTTAACTCCTGCAATGGTTAAGGTGTCTTCCTTAAATTTTGTCCTTGAAGAATAAATCAAAACCTGATTTTCTCCAAGCTTTTCATTTGTTCCCATCATTCGGTTATAGTCGGAAAGGGGGATAAAGCAGATATTATGAAGTGAATCATACGAAAATGCGTTTATTGTTTTCGGATCGTGCTGAACCGTTCCGCCACTGAGCGTTCCTGCAATTGCGGCATAGCGGTAATCGCTGATATTGACGGAGTTGATTTTACTGTCCGAAATGATTTTTTCAAGTTCTTTTCTTAAAATATCAATATTTTCATCGCTTAATTCATTAAGCGTTTCATCGGTGTTATCATGCATTGAACTGATTTCCGTATAAATATTTCTCGGATATCGGGTTTTTAGAGAGTCCTCTGCGCCGAAATAGAGACAGGCGGTGGATGAAATCATAACAATAACCATTGTCAGAAGAATACAAATCGAAGCAAGTCCCGCACCGTTCCTTTTCATTCTGTAAATCATCGATGAAACAGAAACGAAATGATTGGTTTTATAGTAGTAGTTTTTATTCTTCTGAAGAACTCTGCAAAGCAATACAGAGCCTGATATAAAAATCAGATAAGTTGCGACGATTACTGCAATAACGGCAAAGAAAAATATGGTAAACGCAGTTAAAGGTCTTTTAATGGAAAGTGCAACGGCATAAGCGCCCGCAAGAATGATAACTCCGCCGATTCCGAGCGCCCAATTGGCTTTTGGAGGCTTTTCTCCGACGCTCTCGCTTTTGAAAAGCTCGGCAGGGTTGGTTTTCCCGATTTGAATTAAAGATTTAATTAATATGAGAAGGAATATTATGCAATAAATGACCGTTGTGTATAAAATACTGCTCGGAGCAATGCTGAAGGAATAATCAATCTCTGCTTTAACCATGTTCATCAGCCCAAGCTCTGCAAGCTTTGAAAAAGCAATGCCGAAAAATGTTCCGAACAGGAGTGAAACAACGGTAACGATTATCATTTCCCATAGCATGATAATGCCGATATTCTTTTTATCCATTCCGAGAATGTTATATAGTCCGAATTCCATGTTTCTTCTTCTGATCAGAAATGAATGAGAATAAAACAAAAAAATCAACGAAAAAATCGCAATTACGATTGAACCCAGGTTCAGAACGGTTTTGATTTCCGTTGAGCCTCTCATTTGCGAAACCGCATGTGAAGCGGAAAGAAACGAAAGAATATACTGCATGGATATCATTGAAATGTAGGTGATGAAAAAAGGAAAATACAGCTTCTTGTTTTTGCGGATTCCGTCAAAGGCAAGCTTCGGATAAATTGATCCTCTCATTTTTCTTCACCGCCCGTTGCCATCATTGTGAGAGTATCCGAAATCATCTGATAAAACTGTTCGTCGGTTTTTCCGCCTTTGTAAATCTGATGAAAGACTTCGCCGTCCTTAATGAACAAAACTCTTTTTGCCTTGCTTGCCGCTTTAACGGAGTGGGTAACCATTAGAATTGTCTGACCGAATCCGTTAATCAGTTCAAAAAGAGATAAAAGCTCGTCGGATGCCTTAGAGTCGAGAGCTCCTGTCGGTTCATCGGCAAAAATAAGCTTCGGATTTGTTATTAATGCTCTTGCAACCGCGGCTCTTTGCTTTTGACCGCCCGAGATTTCATAAGGATATTTTTTCAGAATTTGAGTTATTCCGAGCCTTTCTGCTATCGGCATAAGACGGCTGTTCATTTCTTTATAGTTTTTGCCTGCAAGAACAAGCGGAAGATAAATATTATCCTCAACCGTAAAAGTATCAAGCAGGTTAAACTCCTGAAAGACAAAACCGATGTTATCTCGGCGGAAAGCCGCAATCTGAGAGTCTTTGATGTCTGAAAGATTGTTTCCGTCGAGAACGACAGAACCCTCGGTCGGCTTGTCAAGGGATGCAAGAATGTTGAGCAATGTGGTTTTTCCCGAACCCGATTCGCCCATTATCGCCGCATATTCGCCCTTATCGAGACTGAATGTAACATTTTTCAGCGCTTCAACCTTGTTGCCTCCGAAACGGGTTGTATAAATTTTTTTAACTTCGTTCGCTTCCAATAAACTCATAACAAAAATCCTCCTTTGGAATTTCTGTTAATATTTTAACAAAAAGGGATTTGCATCGCCATAGAATCGGCTTACAAATCCCACCTTAAATCTAACAGTTTTGTAAGATTCTTATTCAAATTCGATTTTTCTTCTGCTCAGATCGAGCTTTATCACCGTTCCGACATCAACGGTTGATTCGGCGGAAATGCCGTGCTTCAGATTTGAACAAATCCGCTTGCAAAGATAAAGCCCGATGCCGCTTGCTTTTTTGTCGGTGCGACCGTTATAGCCCGTATAACCCTTTTCAAATATTCTCGGCAGATCTTCGGGCGCAATTCCTATGCCCGTGTCACGGATGCAAAGAGTTTTCGGGCTTTCAAGGGTTATTGAAATGCCGCCGTTTGCAGTGTATTTCAATGCGTTTGAAATAATTTGCTCAATAACAAACAAAAGCCATTTTTCATCTGTCAGAACCTTAACATTCAGCGGCTCATAGTCAAGAGTGAGCTTGCGGGTTATAAAGTCTCCCGCAAATTTGCGGACAGCCTGGCGAACAATTGAATCAAGGTCATATTCCTTGATTACATAGTCCGTGCTTTCCGAGTCAAGGCGCAAAAAGGTCAGCACCATGTCAACATACTGCTCAATTCTGAAAAGGTCCGATGAAAGCTTTCTTGAAAGCTCCGAATCCTCATTTTGCAGGTTCAGTCGCATTGATGCAATAGGTGTTTTGATCTGATGAACCCAAACGGTGTAATAATCAACCATTTCGGAATATTTAATATTCATTTTTGAACGAAAATCGTTTTGTTCCTGAACAATCAGGCTGATAATTCTCTGATAATCTTCGTCATCAACGGTTCTGTCAAATGAAATCGAATCGGCAATAATATCCGTAAGACTTTTAATACTCCGGAGTATTTCATGTTTTTTTCTGACTTTTGAAAAATTATATATCATTATCATTAAGCCGATAATCAGACACAGAGCCGACGGATATAATACTGCTTCAAGCGGTAAATGATAAAGATAAAAAGATATAATAAATATTAAACAGAATAAAATTTCCGCAGTAATTCCGGGAATATGCTGTTTAAGGTATTTCAAAAACAGTTTCATGCCGTGTCCTTCCGTTAATCGGCGATAATATAACCGACGCCGAATTTTGTTGTTATAAAATCTTCAAGACCGAACGAAGCGAGCTTTTTTCTCAAGCGGTTAATATTGACCGAAAGCGTGTTTTCATCAACAAAACAGTCGGTTTCCCAAAGCTGTTCCATTATCTTTTCACGGCTGACAACCTTGCCTTTGTTGCTCATCAGAATATAAAGAATGCGGAATTCGTTTTTGCTCAGCGGTATTTTTTCTCCCGAATATGTGAGAGTGTTATCCGCCGTGTTCAAAAGAGCGTTTCTGTGTTCAAAAACAGAAACGGAAGCTGAAAAATCATAGGTTCTTCTCAGCAAAGCGTTGATTTTTGCCATCAGCACGCTTTGGTCAAACGGCTTTGCGATAAAATCGTCCGCTCCGAGGTTCATAGCCATAACTATGTTCATATTATCCGAGGCGGAGGATATGAAAATTATCGGCACTTTCGAAACTTTTCTGATTTCGGTGCACCAATGATAGCCGTTAAAAAAGGGGAGTGATATATCCAAAAGAATTATATGAGGGTCAAATTCCGAAAACTCCGAAAGGATGTTGCGGAAGTTTTGAGCGCACTTGACTTCAAGCTCCCATTTTTCTGCCTGTGACTTAACAGCCTCGGCAATTCCACGGTCATCCTCAACGATAAACAGTCGATACATGTTTGCCTCCGTTTTTCTTCATTGACATTTTTGCCTTTTAACATTATAAACGAATATCAGATTAATTTCAATAGTCTGTTGACTTCGATAATTAATATCAATAAAAAAGCAGCTCAAATCCGAAGATTCAAGCCGCAAAATAAACATTATTATTCCCATTCCACCGTGGCAGGGGGCTTTTGAGTGATATCGTAAACTACTCTGTTAACGCCTTTGACCTCGTTGGTGATTCTGCTTGAAGCTTTTGCAAGAACATCAAACGGAATCCTTGCCCAGTCGCAAGTCATAAAATCATCGGTTGTGACGGCTCTGAGAGCAATCAGATGGTCATAGGTTCGTGAATCGCCCATAACACCGACGCTCTTTGTGTCAGTCAAAACGGCAAAATACTGATTAATGCTGCGTTCAAGACCTGCGTTTGAAATTTCCTCTCTGAAAATTGCGTCTGCGTCACGGAGAATTTCAAGCTTATTCTTTGTGATATCGCCGAGGCACCTGACAGCAAGACCGGGGCCGGGGAAGGGCTGACGCCAGACGAGAAACTCGGGAACACCGAGCTCAAGACCTACTTTTCTGACCTCATCCTTGAAAAGATTTCTCAAAGGCTCAATTATTCCGTCAAAATCAACATTCTCGGGCAGACCGCCGACATTGTGGTGGCTCTTGATAACGGCGGCGTCGCCCGTTCCGCTTTCAATAACATCGGGATAAATCGTGCCCTGCATGAGATAATCCATTCTGCCGAGCTTCTTGGATTCTTCTTCAAATACTCTGATAAATTCTTCGCCGATAATCTTTCTCTTGCGCTCGGGTTCGCTGACTCCGCTGAGCTTTGAAAGGAATCTGTCCTCGCAGTTAACTCTGATTAAATTAAAATCAAAGGCGGCGGCAAATTCTTTTTCGACCATATCGCCCTCATTTTTTCGCATAAGACCGTGGTCAACGAAAATGCAGGTGAGATTCTTGCCGATAGCCTTGCTCATCAGAGCGGCGCAGACCGAGGAATCAACTCCGCCCGAAAGAGCGCAGAGAACCTTTTTATCGCCGAGCATTTCTCTGTATTTTTTTATGGATTCTTCAACAAAATCCGACATTATCCAGTCGCCTTTGCAGCCGCAGATGTCAAAAAGGAAATTTTTGAATATTTCCGTTCCGTATTCCGTGTGATTGACTTCGGGGTGGAACTGAACGGCATAAAGCCTCTTTTCAGGGTTTTCCATAGCGGCGCAGGGGCAGTCGTCGGTAACGCCGGTAACGGAAAAGCCTTCGGGAACAACTTCAATATAGTCTCTGTGGCTCATCCAGCAAATGCTGCTCTCGGGGAATCCGCTGAGAAGAGAACCGCCTTTTTTATGAAGTTCAATTTTTCCGTATTCGCTTGCGCCTGCATTGGCGTTGACCTTTCCGCCGGCAAGATGAGCCATAAGCTGAGCACCGTAGCAAATTCCGAGAACGGGAACGCCGATTTCAAGAATTTCTTTGGAATAAGTGGGGGATTTGGGGTCATAAACGCTGTTCGGTCCGCCCGTAAAGATTATTCCTTTGTAGTTTTGGGCTTTTATCTCGTCAATCGGCGTCTTATAGCTCTTAATTTCCGCATAAACACACAGGTCGCGCACCCTGCGAGCAATGAGCTGATTGTATTGACCGCCGAAATCGAGAACAAGAATCTTTTCTCTCATTATTTCGCTTCCCTTCAAACGATAAAATACATCCTTTT
>JBJEQC010000259.1:5276-27993 GCA_051881555.1 Acutalibacteraceae bacterium | reverse complement strand
GAAGCCGCAAGAGCCGCAAAAGCCGCAATGCCTATTTTGGCTGAACCTGTTGACGGAATATCACCGTCTTCAACTTCCTTAATCTGCTCCCATTTTGCTTCAAAGGTGAGATCTGAATTGCCCATCTTTTCGGGAACTTCGGGATTCCAGCCTGCAAACTCATATCCGTCCTTTGAGGGGTCAGCGGGAACGGGAATGCTCTTGCCTTCCATAACCTTATAGGTCTTATAAACAGTGCCGTCAACCTTATAGGTTACCGTATGAGTCTTGCTGATAACGGTTGCTGCGCCGATAATTGCAATAACGCCGCCTACGATTGCAACGCCTGTGATGGCAGCTGCGCCTGCGCCTGCGATAGCGGCAATGATTCCGCCTGCAATAACTGCTCCGCCGATAACAAGAGTTACAAATTCTTTATCTGTTTCAAACTGTGCATAGAAAGTAAGGTCTTCGTTGGGCATTGTTTCGGGAACTTCGGGATCCCAGCCGACAAATTTCTGACCGAACTTCTCGGGATCTTCGGGAACGGGAATCTCATCGCCTTCGGTTACATCATAGGTTTCATAGGTTTTGTCGCCAACCATGTAAACAACATTGCCGTTTCTGAGCCATTTTGCGGTAAATACGATATCCTTTGCGGGAACGGTAGTATAGCTGTAAACATTGTTGCCTTCAGCGTCAAACCAACCGGCAAATACGCTTGTTTCGCTTGTGGGGTCAGCGGGAATTGTTGCGGAAATGTCTGAGCCGTAAGGAACGGTTGAGGAAGAAACCTCTTCGCCTTCGCTCATGTAGGTAACCTTATATTCGTTAACCGTCCATGAAGCATAAGCCTTGAGATTCTCGGCGGGCATTGTTTCGGGAAGAGCGATAACTTCGTTTTCCGTTGTGCCGAGGATCCAGCCGTTAAAGGTGAAGCCTTCTTTTTCGGGTGCTGTGGGAGGGGTAATTTTATCGCCTGGCTTATAGGTCTGAGGCTCGCCGAACTGCTCGCTTTCGGCTGTATAATAAGTTACGGTGTATTCGGTTGAATCTTCGCCGTACTGAGCGTAAAGAACAACTCTTTCGCCGTCATTGGCAGTGAGGTTGCTGACCTTTGCACCGGGAGCATAGTTTGTTCCCGAGCCGTCCTGTGCGGTGTTCCATCCGCTGAGAACCTTGCCTTCAAGAGTTACTTTGTCAGCCGTGGGGAGAGTGATTTCCTGACCGTATTTTGCGCTTGTAATATCAATGCTTCCCGTGCCTTCGCCAAGGTCATAAACAACGCTGTATTCAATCGGATTAAAAGCGATTGCAACGGTGTTGCCGGATTCAAAAGCCGTAACTGCATTAACAAAATCGCTGTTAGCGGAAATTGCCGCCGTGCCGTTTGCTTTGTAGCCTGTGGGAGCGGCGGGAACGGTGTAACTGTTATAATAAGTATTTCCGCTCTCAGCAGCAGTTTCTTCTTTTGCGGTTAAGCCCTTGAATGATTCGGAGCCGTAGTTGGCTGCTGTTTCATCCTTAACTCCGTTAACGGTTACATAAAAATAACCGCCTGAAATTGTGTCTCCCGTTTCAACTTCAACAGTTGTTATGGGTTTTTCGTCAGAGTCGGTTCCGAAGCTGGAGCCGCTGACCGTAACTGTTTTTGCGGCAAAGCCGATAAGGGGTGTGGTCGTCAGAACGAAAGCCAAAGCAAGAGCAATGGCCAAAAAGCTTTTCATTCTGTTCTTCATAAATTTTTGTCCTCCGTTTTAATGAAATTTTTCAAAGATTTAAAGATTAATCGTTAAATTAAAGCGTTTGACCGTTTTAAAACGGTTCCCCCTCCGATGCCTTAAAACCCGAAAAATCGCATAAATCCTCAAAGCAATAACATTATACTTTTTCGGTTATTCAATGTCAACCGAAACGGGGCATTGTTAAAAAAACAGTAACAGTCTGTTCTTATATTAATGCGAAATCAGAAATAATCAGATAATGTTTTTCTCATTTCCGTCAATAATTCGGACAATGTTTGACAAGTGTCTGATAATTATTAATGAGGCGCAGGATGCGGCAAAAATGAAATTAACATATCTGTTTTCGGAGCTGAAAAGAGAAACAAGCAGGGGATATACTCCCGCAGCTATTAATGAGCCAAGTGAAACTTTTTTTGAAATCAGAACAATAACTGCAAATATTGAAATAAGAATCAACGCAGTAAGGGGAAATACCGCCGTTGCCGCTCCTGCGGCACATGCAACTCCTTTTCCGCCTTTAAAACCGAAGAAAACGGGAAAAACATGACCGAGCTGAACGAAAAATCCCGCAAAAAGAACGCTGATATACGGAGCGTTTCCGAAAGCAAAGAAGCATTTGGCAATCATAACAACAGCAAACGCTTTCAGAAAGTCGAATGCAAGCACAGCCGCACCGGCCTTTTTGCCGTGAACTCTCAAAGCGTTTGTCGCTCCCGCATTTCCGCTGCCACGGGTTCTTAAATCGGTTCCGTAAAGCTTTTTTGAAATAATCAATGCAGTATTGACGCTTCCGATGAGATATGAGATAATGCTGAATATAATAATGTATTTCATATATTAATCACCCGTTCAAATTATAACCTGAATTTGCTGAAAAATGATCCGCAACGATTTTATGCATCGTTACGGCTTGTTATAATTATTTGAGTTTTTCTCTTATCTCATCAAGAGTCATTTCCTCAAGCTTGCCCTTTTTTGCATGAAAGCATCTTTCGCCAAGCTCGAATATATGTATATCATTTTTTAAAGAGTCTGAATATACATTAATAAATTCTGCATCAGGCAGAGCTTCTTTGATTCTTAGCGGCTTTTGCTTATCCTTACAGTTATATCCGATTATTCTGCCTGTTTTCGGATTCATTCTTGTTGCAATAAGCGTATGAACCTTATATTTGTTGCAAATCGGTTTCAGAAAGAATTCGGGAGAAGCGGAGCAAACAACAACCGGTCTTTCTCTTCCTTTCGGGTCAAATAGGGGATAAATATTTTTCTGTTCTTTTTCCCAAAACTTTTCCGCCATTTTTTCTCCGTCAATAAAACGTAGAAATGAAAAGCATCTGCCCTTGAAGCTGTCGCCGAAGCCGAGAAAGAATAGCAACAGATTAATCGCAAGCCAAGGAGTAATTAATATCAGATAGGGTCTGTGCAGAATGCAGTAAAACAGAAAAACCGTTTCCGAATCGTGCGGATAAACCGTTTTGTCAAAATCATAGAGGTCAAAAACATTTTCAGACATTGAATGTAACCCTTTCGCCCGTAAGTTCAACGGGTATTTCTTTTTTGCCGATAATAACCGTGTGTTTTCCTTTGCCTTCAAGGGAATAGCTTACCGGTTTTCCGTCTTTCCATTCAATATCAACGGTTACTCCGCCTTTTGCAAGCAGACCGCTGATTTTTCCGTCTTTCCATTTTGAAGGCAATGCGGGAAGAATATAAATTCTGTTCTCATGGCTCTGCATAAGCATTTCCGTTATTCCGCTGACAAAACCGAAATTGCCGTCAATCTGGAACGGGGGATGGGCGTCAAAAAGGTTTTCGTATGTTCCGCCGCCGTTCATTCGGGTTTTGCAAATGCTTTTAACGGGTCTGAGCTGCATTTCAATCAGCTTTAATGCGTGGTCGCCGTCAAAAAGTCTTGCCCAGAAGTTGATTTTCCAGCCAAGGCTCCAGCCCGTGCCGTTGTCTCCTCTGCGTTCGAGAGTTCTGCGGCATGCGGCGGCAAGCTCAGGTGTTTTGTCGGGTGAAATCATTTCTCCGGGGTGCAGACCGTAAAGATGAGAGCAATGTCTGTGATGAATTTCGGTTTCTGGATAATCGTCGTCAAACTCAAGAAGCTGACCGTCACTTCCGATTTTGAATCCCGCCATTTTCGGGAGAGTTTCTTTCAGCTTTTGCTCAAAATCAGTATCGGTATTCAGTATGTCACAGCATTTGATGCAGTTTTCAAAAAGCTCTCGTGCAATAGTCATTGACATTGAGCTGTATTTACCGACACTGCAATTTCTGCCTTGATATTCAAAAGAATTTTCGGGCGAGGTACCGGGAGCCAGAACAAGCTTACCGTTATATTCGGTCATTATGTCAAGATAGAATTCTGCCGCTTTTCTCATAATCGGATAAGCAGTTTCTCTGAGAAAATTGATATCGTCGGTATATTCATAATGCTCAAAAAGATGTCTGCAAAACCAGCCCGATGAACCATGCCAGAACGCCCATTGAGCATTGCCGGAAACGGGAGTTGAGAGCCGCCAAAGATCGACATTATGATGAGCGACCCAGCCTTTAGCTCCGTATTGTTCAGCAGCTGTTTTTTCTCCGCTGATGCTCAATTCATTAATCATTTCAACAAGAGGAAGATTTACCTCAGGCATACGGCACATAAGAACAGGCCAATAGTTCATTTCTGTATTGATATTTACCGTATAATTTGAATTCCATGGAGGAGAAATTTTATCATTCCAGATGCCTTGAAGTGTTGACGGCTGTGAACCGGGTCTTGATGAGGAAATTGAAAGATACCTGCCGTAATTATACATTAATGTAATTAATGAATTATCGTTTTTATCCTTT
This sequence comes from Acutalibacteraceae bacterium, assembly GCA_051881555.1. Taxonomy (GTDB): domain Bacteria; phylum Bacillota; class Clostridia; order Oscillospirales; family Acutalibacteraceae; genus CAG-177. The sequence continues at coordinate 23,419 of JBJEQC010000259.1, read as the reverse complement.
TTGAAAAGAACAAGTCTTTTGTCAGTCGCAATATCGTCTCTGCCGCCGCCGATATCAAGAGAAACTCTGCCAAAAAGTTCTGAATAATCTTTTATATGCTCGCTTTTAACCGCTTCGTAATCACTGACGGATTCAATTCTCTCCATGCAGGGGGCAATGTATTCTTTTCCTTCAAGATAAGGGTGTTTATTCCAGCCGTTGAAGCTTGTTTCGCAGGTGAAAAACAATACAGCTTCCTTTGCGTCGCAAACTTTCAAACGGTTTTCCGTGCATTCGGTTCTGCCGTCACTGATGACCTTGACAGCCGCTCTGAATCTGATTCCTCTCTTTTGAGGTTCGTCATAATAAGCCTTTTTTGCCGCCTCATTGTTAACATTATTTTCGCCGGGGCATTCGCCGTCAAGAATAACGCAGTTGTTTTCGGCAAAGCTGTTGCCTCTGAGCTTTGTGCTCAGACCGACCGAAAAGCTCATATTTCCGCAGTCGCTTGTCAATTTTGCGGCAATGACCTTTGCAGGATAAGATGCAAAATATTCCCGTTTATATTTAATTCCGGAGCAGGTGAATTCAACCGTTGAAACAGCGTTTTCAAGATCAAGACTTCTCTTGTAGTTTTTGATTCTGCCTTTAATTGAAAAATCTATATCAAGGTTTCCGAGCGGCATATAAGCCTGACTCCATACGCTTTGAAAATTCTTTTCTATTTCTTCCTGCGCCTCATTGAGCTTGCCCTCAAGAGCAAGGTCTCTTGCTTTTTTGAAGGATTCGGGTGCTCCGGGTTTAACGGTATTCTTCGGTGTTCCCGTCCAGAGTTCATCGTGATTCAAGCATAATAATTCATTTTTCGGCGTTCCGTATATCATGGCGCCCAAAGTTCCGTTGCCTATTGGCAGGCTTTGAGTCCATGCCTTTGACGGAGAAGTATAAAAAAGAGTAGTTCCTGATGACATAACCGTTCTCCTATCTTATGAAAATATAATTTTAATCATTATACACTATAGCCATTTGGTAGTCAATCAATAAAAATATAAATATCCCATCAACAATATTAATAAAATGTTCTTGCATTTTATTTGCTTTTGGTGTAAAATCAATATATCTGAGCTTTGGAGAGATTAACTATGTCGGAAAATTTTCAGGCAAAAATTGACGCTGTTTACGGTTCGCTTTCAAAAGGCAACAAAAAAATAGCGGATTATATAAAAGATAATTATGAAAAAGCTTCTTTTATGACTGCCGCAGGGCTCGGCGAAGCCGTTGGGGTCAGTGAATCAACGGTTGTCCGCTTTGCCGCAAATATCGGTTTTAAAGGTTATCCCGAGCTTCAGAAATATCTTCAGGAAATGGTTAAAAGTCAACTGACAAGCGTTCAGAGAATGGATGTTGCCGCAAGCAGATTTGACGGCGACGATTTTATCGACACTGCTCTTTCCGCTGATATTGAAATGATAAAGGCAACCAGAGACGGCGTTTCCCGCGAAGCATTCAGAAAAAGCGTTGATGCAATCAATTCCGCAAAGAAGATTTATATTCTCGGCGTCAGAAGCTCTGCGTCTGTTGCAAGCTTTGCGGCTTTTTATCTGAGATTTCTTTATGACAATGTTGTGCTGATTGACACTTCGGCGGCAAGCGAGCTGTTTGAGCAGATGTTCCGTATCGGAAAAGAGGATGTTTGCATTGCAATTAGCTTTCCGAGATATTCAAATCAAACGGTTAATGCTCTTTCTTTTGCAAAAGACAGGGGCGCAACGATAATTTCCATTACCGACGGCGAGCTGTCGCCGATTGCTCCCTTTGCAACTCATCTACTTGTTGCAAAAAGCAGTATGGTTTCATTTGTTGATTCTCTTGTTGCTCCGCTCAGCCTTGTCAATGCGCTTCTTGCAGCTTCGGCAAGAAAGAAGCGAGAGGATGTATATAACGATTTCAAAAAGCTTGAAACGATTTGGGATAAATATCATGTTTACCGAACAGGCGGGGAGGACGGCGAATGAAAACCTCTTTGCTTGTTGTCGGCGGCGGTGCGGCAGGATTGATGGCGGCGGGAACTTCGTCTGAAATGGGCGCCGAAACAATCGTTCTTGAGAGAAATGACCGCCCCGGCAGAAAGCTGATGATTACCGGCAAGGGCAGATGCAATGTCACAAACAATTGCCGTTCGCTTCAGGAGCTTATTTCAAATGTTCCGAGAAACGGCAGATTTCTTTACGGCGCATTTTCACGATTTATGCCGCAGGATGTCATGGATTTTTTTGAAAATTGCGGCGTTGAGCTTAAAACCGAAAGAGGGAACAGAGTCTTTCCCGTTTCGGATAAAGCTTCCGATATTGTAGACGTGCTTGAAAAATCCGCAAAACGCCGTGCAAGATTCATGAAAGGCAGAGCAGTTGAGCTTCTGAGCCGTGATGACCGTGTAATCGGCGTTAAAACCGAGGACGGGCAGGAAATACTTGCTGAAAAGATTATTATTGCAACAGGCGGAATGTCTTATCCCACAACTGGCTCGACAGGCGATGGCTATGACCTTGCAAGGCAGGCGGGTCACAATATTATTCCTATATCTCCGTCGCTCGTTCCGCTTGAAATCCACGAGGGATTTTGCTCCGACCTTATGGGGCTTTCTCTTCGCAACAGCGCAATAAAGGTTGTTGATACCGAAAACGGCAAAACCGTTTATGAAGATTTTGGAGAAATGCTGTTTACTCATTTCGGCGTTTCCGGTCCGATGATTCTGAGCGCTTCCGCTCATATGCGGGATATGAAAAGCGGTAAATATAAAATATATATTGATTTAAAGCCCGCTCTTGATTTTGAACAGCTTGATGCCAGAATTTTAAGAGATTTTTCCGAAAATACAAACAGGAATTTCATTAATGCCCTGAATTCGCTTTTGCCCAAAAAGCTTGTGCCCGTAATTGTAAGGCTCAGCGGAATCGGCATATCAACAAAAGTTAACCAGATAACAAAAGAGCAAAGGCACGGACTTGTAAGGCTTCTTAAAGGGCTTTGTGTTACCGTCACCGGCTTCAGACCCGTTTCGGAGGCTATAATAACCTCGGGCGGAGTTGATATTTCGCAGATTAATCCGAAAACCATGGAATCAAAGCTTGTTAAGGGCTTGTATTTTGCCGGAGAAGTAATTGATGTTGACGCCTATACAGGCGGATTCAATCTTCAGATTGCGTTCTCAACAGGCAGGCTTGCGGGTCAGAGTGCGGCTGAAGAAATAATTAACAGCAGGGAGTTCAGATAATGAGTTGTGAAATCATAAATGTTGCGGTTGACGGGCCTGCAGGCGCAGGCAAAAGCACGGTTTCCCGTGCGGCGGCAAAAGCAATGGGTTATATTTATGTTGACACGGGTGCATTATACCGCGCAGTCGGTGTTAATGCTCTGAGAAACGGCATTGATACCAAGGACAGGCAGGCTGTTGCCGAAAGCCTTTCCGACATCAGCGTTGATCTTGTTTTTGAAAACGGAGAACAAAAAGTTTTGCTCAACGGTGAAGATGTATCTTCAGAAATCAGAACTCCCGACGCATCAATGGCGGCTTCCGATGTTTCCGCCGTTCCGAAGGTCAGGGATTTCCTGTTTGACCTTCAAAGAAATATTGCATCAAAGAATAACTGCATAATGGACGGCAGGGATATCGGCACGGTTGTTTTGCCGAATGCCAAGGTTAAGGTATTTCTGACTGCATCTCCTGAGGAAAGAGCAATACGCAGATTCAGAGAGCTTTCCGAAAAGGGTAGCGCAGTTAAGTATGAAGAAGTGCTTGAAGATTTGATTAAAAGGGATTATAATGATTCTCATCGTGATGTTGCGCCTTTAAAACAGGCTGATGATGCAATTTTACTTGATACAACGGGCATGACTCTTGAGCAGTCTGTTGAAAGCTTAATAGAAATCATAAGGGAGAAAGTGTAATGGAAGGCTTTGATTATTCAAAGGTTGAAGAACATAAGATATATGATATTCTTCGGCCGCTCGGAAAATTAGTTAACAGAACACAGTATAAAATTGAATATATAGGAACGGAGAATATACCCGCTGAGGGCGGATTTATTCTTGCGTCAAATCATATGTGCGCTCTTGACCCCCTTTTCATCGCAATTGGTATGGAGAACAGGCAGCTTCATTTCATGGGCAAAAAAGAACTCTTTGAAAATCCTATGATAAAATGGTTCCTTTCAACTGTTAACGGCTTCCCGATTGTCAGAGGCGGAGCAGATTCAGAAGCAATGAATTATGCTATCAGAATCGTTAAAGAAGGAAAGATTCTCGGCATTTTCCCCGAGGGTACACGCTCAAAAGACCATAAGCCCGCCAAAGCCAAGTCCGGCGTTGCGGTTATAGCCAAAGCCGCAAAGTCCGATATTCTTCCGGTTTCAATATATTCTGCCGATGAAATGAAAAAGCACACAAAGCTTACCATTCGTTTCGGAAACATAATTCACTTTGATGAACTCGGATTAAATGACGAGAGCACACGCACCGAGCTTAAAGATGCCGCCGCTTTTGTCATGGATAAGATTACCGAGCTTTGGGAGATGGGGCATTGCGAATAACTCTTGCCGAAACAGCGGGCTTTTGCTTCGGAGTTAACCGAGCGGTTACGATGACTTATGATATTGCGGAAAAAGGAAAAAAAGCCGCAACTCTCGGTGAGCTTATTCATAACGGATTTGTTACATCTGAGCTTGAAAAAAAGGGGATAAGAATTATTTCTTTTCCGTCACAGGCTGAAAAAGATGAAACGGTTATTATCCGAGCGCACGGAGTTGCCAAAAGCGTTTATGATGAGCTTATCGGCATTGGCTCTGAGATTTGTGACGCAACCTGCCCGTTTGTTAAGAAAATCCATAAAATTGTTGAAGAAAATTCATCTCCCGATACACCTGTTTTTATTGCGGGAGACCCGAATCACCCGGAGGTTATGGGCATAAAAGGCTACTGTCTCGGCGAGGCTTATGTCTTTAACAATGCGGAAGAACTTGAAAATACAGCAAAAGAAAATCCATCATTATGCGATAACCGAATAATAGCTGTCTCGCAAACGACATTTTCGCAAAATGAATGGAAAAAATGCAAAGAAAAAATAAAAAAATACTATACAAATGCAAAAATATTTGATACAATATGTCTTGCAACTCAAAAAAGACAGAATGAAGCCGCCGAGCTTTCAAAGAAAAGCGACTTGATGATTATTATCGGGGGGCGGCACAGTTCAAACACCGCTAAACTCAAAGCGGTATGCAGTGAAAACTGCAAAACATATTTGGTGGAAAGAGCTGATGAGCTCAGGACCATAGACTTTTCTAATATCGCCGAAATCGGCGTCACGGCAGGGGCATCAACCCCTTCCGCAATAATTAAGGAGGTACTTTTAGAAATGTCCGAAATCGTAAATGAAACCACAAATATTCAGGTAGAGGAGGTGCCTTCTAAAGCCACGATCACAGACGATATGGATTTTTCCGAAGCGCTTGAAGCTTCTCTGAGCAATATGAGCACAGATCAGCATGTTAAGGGCGTTGTTATGGGAATCACTCCCACCGAAATCCAGGTTGATATCGGCAGAAAGCATGCAGGATTCGTTCCCATGGATGAATACAGCGCAGATCCTTCGGCAAATGCTGCAAAAGAGCTTAAAGTCGGTGATGAGATTGATCTTATCATTATGAAAACCAATGACGCTGAAGGCACGGTTATGCTTTCAAAGAAGCGTTATGATGCTCAGAAAACATGGAACGATGTTTTCGACGCGGCCGAGGACGGCAGAATTCTTGAAGGCGTTGTTACCGATGTTGTCAAGGGCGGTGTTCGTGTTTTAACTAACGGCGTGCGTGTATTTATTCCCGCATCTCATGCAACCGAGCGCCGTGACGAATCTCTTGATTCTCTTCTCAACAAGACCGTTAAATTCCGTATTATCGAAGTTAACAGACAGCGCAAGAGAGCTGTCGGTTCAATCCGTTCAGTCCTCAAGGAGGAGAGAAATGCCGCTGCTGAGGCTTTCTGGGCTCAGGCTGAGGTTGGCAAGAAGTATACAGGCGTTGTCAAGTCAATGACAAACTACGGCGCGTTTGTAGATATCGGCGGCGTTGACGGAATGGTTCACATTTCCGAAATGTCATGGAAGCGCATCAAGAACCCCTCAGAGGTATTTGAGATCGGTCAGAAAGTTGAAGTTTATATCAAGGCTCTTGACGCAGAAAACAAGAAGATCTCTCTCGGCTACAGAAAAGACGAGGACAACCCTTGGGAGATTCTCAGAAAGACTTATCCCGAAGGCTCCGTTGTTGAAGCTGAGGTTGTCGGATTGACCACTTTCGGCGCATTTGCAAGAGTTATTCCCGGCATCGACGGTCTTATTCATATTTCGCAGATTGCAGACCGCCGCATCAATAAGCCTGAAGATGTTCTCAAGGTTGGCGACAAGGTAACCTGCAAGATTACCGCTATTGATTTTGATAAGAAGCGTGTCAGCCTTTCAATCCGTGCCCTTCTTGAGCCTACCGAAGAAGCAGACGAAGCTGTTTCCGAAGAAGCTCCGGCAGAAGAAGCTGAAGCAGAAGCTCCTGCGGCAGAAGACGCAGAATAATAAAGTATTTGCCGCCCGCAGTTTTTCTGTGGGCGGTTTTTGAAATCAGCACGGTTTTTGGAGTGATACATATTACTAAAAAGAATAAAATTCTGGGTCCGCTTTACTGTATTCTTGCCGCCGTAATCTGGGGCTTGTCATTTGTTGCTCAGAACGAAGGCAAGGATATCGGCACTTTCACTTTTAACGGAATCAGAACCCTGCTCGGCGGGGTTGCGCTTCTTCCCGTTGCGGCTTTGAGTTTAAAAAAAGATAATTCTAAATCACTTGAGAAAGAGAATAAAAAGATTCCTTTTAAGGAAATTGCAATCGGCGGCTTATGCTGCGGAATTCCGCTTTTTATCGGCGGAAATCTTCAGCAGCATGCTTTTAATTTCCTCGATGTCGGCAAAGTTGGATTCATAACTGCGCTTTATATGGTGCTTGTTCCCGTTTTCGGTATTTTTTTGAAGCAGAAAGCAAAGTTAAATGTTTGGCTCGGCGTTCTTTGCGGAGTTTTCGGACTTTATTTTCTCAGTATTCCGAAAGGCAGTTTTTCAATCGGTAAGGGCGAATTGATTACCGTTTTATGTGCTGTTGCCTTTGCCGTTCATATTCTTGTTATTGATCATTTTTGTAAAACAGTCAATAATGTTGCGCTTTCCTGCGCTCAGTTTTTTGTTGCGGGAACGCTTTCAATTATATGCATGTTCATTTTTGAAGAACCCAAAATCAGCGAAATTCTCGGTTCATCGGTTCCGATTCTTTATGCGGGAATAATGAGCTGCGGCGTTGCGTTTACTTTCCAGATTTTCGGTCAGAAATATGCAGAGCCTGCCGTTGCGTCGCTCCTGCTTTGCCTTGAATCGGTTTTCTCCGTCATTTTCGGCTGGCTCATTCTCAATCAAAAGCTTTCTTCAAGAGAAGCTTTGGGCTGTGTTATAATGTTTATTGCAATTGTTCTTACTCAGGTTCCTGCAGAAAGCTTTAAATTTAAGAAAAAATCAAATTAGTATGAGGAGCGTTGTATATGTTTAACAGAGTAATTGCCGTTTTCATGTCTGCCGTTATTTCCGTTACGGGAATGGTTTATTCGGCTGTTAATAACATAATTGATTCGGCGGCTGAGCTGATTTTCGGAATTCCTTATACCGCCGAGGCGATAAAAGCCGATTTTTTCAGCGATATGGATGAATCAGATGTCGTTCAAATCGATGAAAACAACGGTATTATTGATGATAAGCTTGTTGTTTTCTTAAATCCCGAGCTTGGATTCATAAAGAAAATGAATGTTCTTTCGGAATGCGGCGGTGTTTTGTCGGGCTGGTGCACTCCCGCAAATCTCTATGTTATCAGCACTCCCGATATGTCATATGATGAAGCTGTAAGCAAATGCGAAAAGCTCAATGCAATTGACGGAGTTGAGCTTTCAATTCCCGCTTCCGTTTCAAAGACTTCATGCAACTACACTCCTAATGATCCTTTCGGTTCAAGTCAATCATCCGAAACGGTTTGGGATGAAATTAATCCTCTCGGCAATAATTGGTGGCTTGAAGCAATCAATGCAAGGCAGGCATGGGATTATTCGGATTATTTCAATACCGTTAAAATTGGCGTTGTTGATGCGGGATTTGACACGGAGCATCCTGAACTTGCAGGCAAAATCTCTTTCCCGAGCAGTAAGGAAAAAGACAGAAATATTGCCGATGATCACGGCACTCATGTTGCCGGAATTATCGGAGCAAATATGGATAACGAAGTCGGAATTGCGGGAATCTGCGGCAATTCACAGCTAATTTGCATTGACTGGAGTCCCGATCTTTTCCAATTCTGGCTTCCGGAGCTTGCTATATTTTTCGGTCTTTCAACCGAGGTAAAAGCAGGCGCAAAGGTAATTAATTTCTCTCTCGGAACTTCAGCCTCAAAAACCGATAATTCTGCATCTTTGATTGATAATGTTTTCACACCCATGGCTTATTCCTACATAATGGCGTCTCTTTTAGATAACGGATATGATTTTATCGCCGTTCAATCGGCAGGCAACGGTAATGCTTTTTATGAGCCTATAGACGCCGTTAATAACGGGCATTTTTCTTCAATCACGGCAGAGAATATTTTTACCGGTTCAACCGGAATAAGCAAACAGGATATTCTTGACAGAATTATCATTGTTGCAAGCGCCGATAACATGGGCAACGGTGAATATTCACTGTCATATTATTCAAATGTCGGTTCCCGCATTGAAATTGCAGCCCCGGGTGACAGCGTTTACAGCTGCATTACCGGTGGGGATTATGCAACATATTCGGGAACATCAATGGCGGCTCCCGTTGTTACTGGCGTTGCTTCACTCGTCTGGTCGGTCAATCCTTCGTTTACGGGTGCACAGGTTAAAGATATTGTTTGTTCGTCAACAAAAGATGTTGCCGCGGCAGATCCCGATCAATCATATTATTACGATGTTGAGGCTTTCGATTATCCTCTTGTCAACGCTAAGCTTGCCGTTGAGGAAGCTATCAGAAGAACCGACGGCAGTGTCGGAACCGTCAGCGGAAAGATTATCGGCAGCGGTGCTGAAACCGTTGCTTTCAACGGAGTTTCTCATACGGTTTATTCTGACGGAACATATTCATTTGTTGCTCCGGAGGGCACTTCCGATGCGGAAATATTCGATAAAAACGGAAATCTGCTCGGAAAATTTGAACTGACTGTATCTGCAGGTCAGAAAACAGAAGTTGCAGATTATTTTATAACTGAGGGAGAATAAAAATTCAGAAAATAAACAGGGAGGCGACTTTATGCCCGAAATCAAGAAAAATTGGTATAAGGAAATGTCAGTCTATCAGATTTGGCCCCGCAGCTTTAAGGACGGCGACGGTGACGGCATCGGCGACTTAAAGGGAGTTTTGGAAAAACTCGATTATATCAAAAGCCTTGGCGTTGATGCAATCTGGTTTTCTCCTCTTTATAAGTCACCTCAGCATGATTACGGCTATGATATTGCCGATTACAAGGACATTAATCCCGAATACGGAACTCTTGAGGAATTCAAACAGGTTCTTGACGGCGCCCACGAGCGTGGCTTGAAGGTTATTATGGACCTTGTAATTAACCATACCTCCGATGAACATGAATGGTTCATTGAAAGCAAAAAGAGCAAGGATAATCCGTATCATGACTATTATTTCTGGCGTGACGGCAAAAAGCCCGGCGGCAAGAAGCCCCCGAACAATTGGCTCTCAACCTTTTCCGGCCCCGGCTGGGATTATAATGAAGAGCTTGACCAATGGTATCTCCATCTTTTCTGCAGAGAACAGCCCGATCTTAACATGGATAATCCCAAGGTTCGTGAGGAAATCAAGGATATAATCCGCTATTGGCTTGATATGGGCGTTGACGGCTTCCGTGAAGATGTTATAACCTTTATTTCCAAAAAAGACGGTTTGCCCAACGGTTTCCCGATTCCCGTTGCCTGCGGAATGGAGCATTATAAATGCGGCCCTAATCTTCAGAAATATCTCGGTGAGTTCAGGCAGGTTACCGATAATTATGACTGCATGACTGTTGGCGAAGCGCCGATGATGACACCGAAGCTTGCTTTGAAGTTTATCAAAGAGGGCGCAGAGCAGAAGCTGAACATGATGTTCAACTTCCAGCATATGGAAGCTGATTGCTTTATGGTCGGCTGGATTCCGATGCCTTTCAGCCTCAGAAAGCTCAAAAGAGTTTATAACAATTGGCAGCACAAGATGTACGGGGTTGCATGGAACGCAAATTATCTTGAAAATCACGACCAGCCGAGAATAATCAGCCGTTACGGCAGTGAAAAATACAGAGTTGAAAGCGGAAAAATGCTCGCAACAATGTATATCTGCCAGAGCGGAACACCGTTTATTTATCAGGGTCAGGAAATCGGCATGACCAATATCAAGCTCCCGAGCGTTGATATGTATACCGATGTTCAGACTAAGAATACATATGAGCTTTTCAGAAAGCTTCATTGCCCCGAAAAGCTTGCAATGAAAATAGTTAACCGTGCATCAAGAGATAACGCAAGAACTCCCGTTCAATGGTCTGACGAGAAGAATGCAGGATTCACAACGGCGGATAAGCCTTGGTTCCATATCAACGATAATTATAAGGAAATCAATGTTGAAGCCGCAGAGAAAGACGAAAATTCAATTCTCAATTATTACCGCAAGCTTCTCAAATTCCGCAAGGAAAATGAGGTTTGCATTTACGGCGATTTTAAACTTCATTACAAAGCAAGCAAGAAGCTGTTTGTTTATGAGCGTAATTATAACGGCAAAAGAATGCTTGTTATTAACTCCTTCGTTGAGGAGCCTGTCAACTTTGCCGCTCCCGCAGGCTTTGACCTGAGCAAAGGCAAGCTTGTTCTTTCAAATTATGAGGTTATTGACAACACTCTCAACACATTTATGACAAAGCCCTATGAAACAAGAGTTTATCTCTATGAATAATAACCGATACAAAAAGTGCGCAGCTTCGGCTGTGCTCTTTTTGTATATTTTTCTCAATAAAGTCAATAATATCAATGCAAAACAGCCGAAATCATTTTCGGTATATAAAAAGGAGCGATATTATGGCAAATTTAACGGCAAAAGAGCTTGCGGCTCTTGAGGATCAGCTCAATTACGAGCAGATGCTTGTTAAAAAGTTCAAGGCATATTCTCAGGCGGCAACGGACCCTCAGATTAAAAATTCCTGCGAGCAGATTGCAAATCAGCACAAACAGCATTTTGACACTCTTATGGGTCATCTTTATTAATTCGGGAGGTATAAAAGATTGAATACTGATTCAAAATTCACCGATAAAGAAATTCTTGACGATGTTCTTTCTTCTCAAAAACACATTACCGATGTTTACAACACTTATTCAAACGAATGCGTTAATCAACAGCTTCAGAACGACATGATGAAAATTCTCAAAGAGGAGCATACAATTCAGTTTAATGTTTTCGGAGAAATGCAGAAAAGAGGCTGGTACAGTCCCTGCGCCGCTCAGGCTCAGATGATCAACGAAACCAAAACAAAATTTGAAAATATAGCAACTCAGCTCTGAGAATTACGGCAGGCATCAAATTGCGGATGTCTGCCGGATTTTTAAAATTTTTTTATAAAAAAGGGTTGGAAAATCCGTACTAATGATTTATAATATGAGTGAATACGGTTTTGTAACAAGGAGAATTGCTTATGAGCAAATATTCCGTTTCTCTAAAAAAGGTTGTTAACGATCTTTCGTTGCAGGTTATTTATACTCCAAAGGATATTGAGGATATTTACATCACTTCGCAGGATGTTAACCGCCCCGGTTTGATTCTTGCGGGTTTTGAGGATTATTTTGACCCTGCAAGAATTCAGTTTCTCGGTTTAACCGAGCTTGAATACATAAAAAGTCTTGATTCCGATTCGGTTTCGGAATGTGCCGAGAGATTTCTTTCAAAGCGTCCCGCCGCCGTTGTCGTAACAAGAAGTCTTGACTGCGGTGAAGTAATAACGGGGCTTGCAAAGAAATATGAAGTTCCGTTGCTTGCAACCAATGAATCAACTTCGGGCTGTATGTCGGCAACAATTTCTTATCTTGCGGTTGAGCTTGCTCAAAGGATAACCCGTCACGGTGTATTGGTTGAGGTTTACGGCGAGGGCGTTCTTATTCTCGGCGACAGCGGCGTCGGCAAAAGCGAAACAGCCCTTGAATTAATTAACAGAGGTCACAGACTTATTGCAGATGATGCGGTTGAAATCAGGCGTGTTTCCAACAGAACGCTTGTCGGTTCCGCTCCGGATAATATAAGACATTTCATCGAGCTTCGCGGCGTCGGTGTTCTGAATGCAAGGCGGCTTTTCGGTATGGGTGCCGTTAAGATGACCGAAAAGGTGGATATGGTTGTTCAACTTGAGCCTTGGAGCAATGACAAGGTTTATGACCGCCTCGGTCTTGAAAATGAATACACCGAGATTCTCGGTATCAAGGTTCCCGTAACCGTCGTTCCCGTCAGACCCGGCAGAAACCTTTCAATTATCATTGAAGCGGCCGCAATGAATAACAGGCAGAAGAAAATGGGATACAATGCGGCAAGAGAGCTTCTCCACAGCCTCGGCATGACCGATGATATAATTCCCGCAAAAAAAGAGCTTGAATTTTGGCACAATTTTTAATTATTAAGGATAAAAAAACTTTGGAGGTAATAAAATATGTACAGAATCGGTGTTGATCTCGGAGGAACGAATATTGCGGTTGGCGTTGTCAGCGAAGATTTGAAAATCATCGGCAGAGGAAAGGTAAAAACCAAATGCCCCAGACCTGCCGAGGAGATTTTTGACGATATAGCTCTTGCAATTGATATGGCGATGAAAGATGCAGGCATTACAATGGATGATGTATCTTCTATCGGCGTCGGTACTCCCGGTTCGGTCAATAAATCCAACGGTTATATTGAATTTGCAAATAACCTTGATTTTAACAAGGTTCCTGCCAAGGATATGCTTGAAGAAAGACTCGGCAAAAAAGAGATTTACATTGATAACGATGCAAACTGCGCCGCTCTGGGTGAAGCGGTTGCGGGCGTCGGAAAAGGAGTCGGCAATTTTGTTGCCGTTACTCTCGGAACGGGCGTCGGCAGCGGAATAATCATTAACGGCAAAATCGTCAGCGGCGTTAACTATGCGGCGGGCGAAATGGGTCATATGGTTATTATGGTTGACGGTGAGCAGTGCAACTGCGGCAGAAGAGGCTGCTGGGAGCAGTATGCTTCGGCAACGGCTCTTATTTCTCAGACAAAGGATTCAATGCGCCATCACCATGACAGCAAGATGTGGGAGCTTGTTAATGACAACATCGACAATGTAAGCGGCAGAACGGCTTTTGACGCGATGAGACTCGGCGATAAGGCCGCAAAAGAAGTTGTTGACAGATATATTTATTATGTTGCGGCAGGCGTTATAAACATTATCAATGCTCTTCAGCCCGAGATTATCTGCATCGGCGGCGGAATCGGTCACGAGGGCGAGACTATTCTTGAACCCCTCAGAATGCATGTTAACAGAGAAAGATACAGCATTTATGCCGCAAATCAGACGAAGATTATGGCGGCGGAGCTTGGTAACGATGCGGGAATATTCGGCGCAGCATTACTTGATGAATAATTAATTTCGGAGGCATTATGAATTTTAACGGCGAAGTTTGTGCGTTATGCAAAGAGATTGAATGTGAATATTCAACAGAGGCTTTGCTAAAAGATTATACTACCTTCAAAATCGGCGGAAAAGCAGAATTGATGGTATTTCCCGATACCTCAGAAAAGCTTTCGGATTTAATTGCTTTCACAACAAAAAATAATATCAGACGCCTTATTATCGGCAAGGGGAGCAATCTGCTTGCCGATGACAAAGGCTTTGACGGCGTTGTTATCAACACCTGCAAAATGGATAAAATTTATCTTTCAGACGAAACAACTGTTTATTGTCAATGCGGTGTGCCGATGTCAAGGCTCTGCAAATTTGCTCTTGAAAATTCTTTAAGCGGGCTTGAATTTGCTTTCGGTATTCCCGGAACGGCAGGCGGAGCGGCATTTATGAACGCAGGAGCATACGGCGGAGAGATGAAAGATGTTCTGATTTCGTGCGAACATATTTGCCCCGACGGCTCAATCGGTAAATTTGAGGGCGATGACCTGAAAATGAGATACCGTGGCAGTGTTTATTCGTCGGAATGTCCCGATTATACAATCGTTTCTTTAACCGTAAAGCTCCAAAAAGGAAATTCAATTAATATTAAAGCCAAAATGGATGAGCTTTTACAGCGCCGCAAAGATAAACAGCCCCTTGAATATCCGAGTGCAGGGAGCGCTTTTAAACGCCCTGAAGGCAATTTTGCGGGTGCGCTGATTGAAAAGTGCGGATTAAAGGGTTTCAGGGTCGGTGATGCGGCAGTCAGCGAGAAGCACGCAGGTTTTGTCGTCAATCTCGGCTGTGCAACATCGGGCGATGTTAAAGCTGTTCTTGAGCATTGCAGGCAGACGGTTTTTGATCAAACGGGTATAATGCTCGAACCCGAAATAAAATTTATTTAACAGGAGGAATCATTTTGTCTTTTTCTTCCGATGTCAAAAGTGAAATATCAAAATCGGAGATTTTATCCTCCTGTTGCTTTCACGCACAAGTCTACGGGCTTGTGCTTTTTGCGCATTTCTCAAAATATAATCTTTCGATTACAACCGAAAATCCTGATGTTTTCGCTCTTTATAATTCATATCTGAGGGATTATTGCAAGGTTGAACCGATTTTTAATGACACGGGTTCAAAAAAAATGACGGCTTATGTCAAATCGGATGCCGACAAAGAAAAAGTTTTTGATAAATTCGGACATACTCTCTCGGAGCCTACGCTGAGAATAAACCGAGCCAATATAGCAAACGACTGCTGTGCGGGCGCCTTTCTCAGAGGAGCTTTTTTATCCTGCGGAACGGTTACCGATCCCGAAAGAGGATATCATCTTGAATTTGTTGTTCCTTATAAGCGGCTCAGCTCCGACCTGATGAAGCTTATGGATGAGCTTAATCTGAATCCGAAGTGCATTGTCCGAAAAGGAAATTACATAATCTATTTTAAAGACAGCGAAAGCATAGAAGATATCCTTGCGATTATCGGCGCTCAAGATGCGTCTCTTTATGTTATGGGAATTAAAATCGAGAAGGATATGAAAAACCGTGTCAACAGAAAAATCAATTTTGAAATTTCAAACATAAACAAAACCGTTGATGCGGCAAAAGCTCAGGTTGAAGCCATAAATTTAATTGAAGAAAAGGTCGGAATATCCTCTTTGCCCGAAAATCTTCAGAAGGTTGCTTATTTAAGAATTGAAAATCCCGAATCAAGTCTCAGTGAGCTCGGTAAAATGCTGGACGAGCCTATTTCCCGCTCGGGAGTTAACCACAGACTCGGCAGAATAGTTCAATTTGCTGAAAAGCTTAAAAACGGTGATAATTAATGTCATTTACCCATTTGCATGTTCACAGTGAATACAGCCTCCTTGACGGAGCGTGCAGAATCGAATCCATGCTTGACAAAATCAAAAGCATGGGTCAGACTTCCTGCGCCATAACCGACCACGGAGTCATGTACGGCGTTATCGATTTTTATAAAGCCGCTAAAGCAAGGGGAATAAAGCCGATAATCGGCTGTGAGGTTTATGTTGCCCCAAGATCACGGTTTGACAAGGTTCACGGAATCGATAATGAAAGATATCATCTTGTTCTTCTTTGCAAGAATAATGAGGGCTATAAAAATCTGATTAAGCTTGTTTCGGAGGGCTGGGTCAACGGTTTTTACACTAAGCCCAGAGTTGATAAAGATATTCTTGAAAAATACCATGACGGAATCATTGCTCTGTCGGGCTGTCTAGCGGGAGAGGTTTCAAGAGCCTTGCAGAGAGGGGATTATGAAGAAGCAAAAAGGGTTGCCCTTTGGTATTCGGGAGTTTTCGGCGAGGGTAATTATTATCTTGAGATTCAGAATCACGGTCTTGACGAACAGCTCAGAATCAATCCCGATTTGATAAAGCTTTCAATAGAGCTTAATATACCGCTTGTTGCAACTAACGACGCACATTATGTTAATAAAGAAGATTCAAAAATGCAGCAGATTCTTCTCTGCATTCAAACGAATCACACAATAGGCGAAGATACCGGCCTTGATTTCGGAACAACGGAGTTTTATCTTAAAACAGAGGATGAAATGCTTGAAGCATTTTCGGATTGCCCCGAGGCCGTTGAAAATACGGCGAAAATTGCCGAAAATTGCAATGTTGAATTCGAATTCGGCAAAACAAAATTGCCGCATTTTGATGTTCCCGAGGGCTACGGCCATTTTGAATGGTTTTCTCTGCTTTGCCGTGAGGGAATGAAAAAGCGTTACGGAGAGAATCCGCCGCCTGAATATGTTGAAAGATTAAATTATGAGCTTGAAATAATCAATAAAATGGGCTATGTTGATTATTATTTAATTGTTCATGATTTTATTAAACATGCAAAAGATGTAGGCATTCCCGTTGGCCCCGGCAGAGGTTCGGGTGCGGCAAGTATCTGCGCTTACTGCATCGGAATAACGGGAATTGACCCAATGAAATATAATCTGCTTTTTGAGCGTTTTCTAAACCCCGAGAGAGTCAGCATGCCCGATTTTGATGTTGATTTTTGCTTTGAAAGACGGGGAGAAGTCATCGACTATGTTGTTGATAAATACGGTGCAGACCATGTTGCTCAGATTGTGACATTCGGAACTATGGCGGCAAAAGCGGCAGTCCGTGATGTGGGCAGAGCCATGGGCATGGCTTATTCCGCCGTTGATGCCGTTGCAAAGCAGATACCGAATGAATTGAATATTACTCTTGACCGTGCGCTTCAGCGTTCCGCTGAATTCAAGGCAATGTATGACAGCAACAGCGAAACAAAAGAGCTTATTGATATGGCGAGAAAGGTTGAGGGTATGCCTCGCCATGCCTCAACCCATGCTGCGGGCGTTGTTATTACCCATGACCCCGTTGTTTCTTATGTTCCTCTTGCAAGAAACGACGAAGCAATCGTAACTCAGTTTACAATGACGACCCTTGAGGAACTGGGTCTTCTTAAAATGGATTTTCTCGGTCTAAGAACTCTGACGGTTATCAGTTCGGCTGAAAAAATGATCAGACAAAGCGTTCCCGATTTTCGGATTGATTCAATTGATATTGACGATAAAGCCGTTTTTGAAATGATGTGTTCGGCTCAGACCGAAGGCGTTTTTCAATTTGAATCTGCCGGCATGAGAAGTGTTCTTTCGCAGTTAAAGCCCGAAAGTCTTGAAGACCTGATAGCGGTTATTTCACTTTACCGTCCCGGTCCGATGGATTCCATCCCGACTTATATTGAAAACAGGCATCATCCCGACAGAATAAAATATAAAACACCACAGCTTAAAAGCATTCTTGATGTTACCTACGGGTGTATGGTATATCAGGAGCAGGTTATGCAGATTTGCCGTGAGCTTGCTGGCTATTCTTACGGCAGAGCCGATATAGTACGCAGAGCAATGAGCAAGAAAAAGCATGATGTTATGCTGAAAGAGCGGGTAAATTTCGTTAACGGCATGACGGATGAAAACGGCAATGTTATCTGCGAGGGTGCTGTCAGACGGGGCATTGATGAGAAAACCGCAAATGAAATTTTTGATGAAATGATTTCATTCGCTTCTTATGCGTTCAACAAAGCTCATGCCGCCGCTTATGCTTATGTTGCTTATCAGACCGCATGGCTCAAATGTCACTATCCCTGCGAATTTCTTGCTTCGCTCTTGACAAGCTTCCTTGATAATACGGGCAAGGTTGTTCAGTATATAAGCGAATGCAACCGTCTCGGAATCAGAATTCTTCCTCCTCATATCAATGAGAGCACGGATTCGTTCACCGTTTCAAACGGAAACATTCATTTCAGCCTGCTTGCAGTTAAAAATCTCGGCAAGAATTTTATCAGGCGTATTGTTGACGAGAGAAATACAAACGGCA
>JBJEQC010000259.1:0-5176 GCA_051881555.1 Acutalibacteraceae bacterium | reverse complement strand
AATCTCGGCAAGAATTTTATCAGGCGTATTGTTGACGAGAGAAATACAAACGGCAATTTTACCGATTTCTACGATTTTTGCCGAAGGATGTACGGCAAGGATTTTAACCGCAGAGGACTTGAAAGCCTTATAAAATGCGGAGCCTTTGACGGCTTGGGTGCAAACCGCCGTCAAATGTATTCGGTTATTGACAGCATCATTGAAGAGCTTGATAATTCAAAAAGGCGAAATGTTGACGGTCAGATTGGATTCGGTGATTTCTTCAGTTCCGCTTCGGAGGAAATCGATGAACCCGTTACGGGCTCGTTCAACTACCCCGATATTGATGAATTTCCGCATGATTTGCTTCTGAAATACGAAAAAGAAGTTTCGGGAATGTATCTTTCGGGGCATCCGATGGCAAAATACCGGAACCTTTCCGAAAAACTTCATTGTGCAAGAATTTCCGATATAATTAATGAAGATGAACGAAGCTTCAAAGATAATGACCGTGTGCTTTTGCTCGGAATGATTACATCGGTTAAGAAAAAAATAACCAAAAATGACTCAACAATGGCTTTTTTGGATTTTGAGGACACATCCGGCGGTATTGAAGTAATAGTTTTCCCGAAAATACTTGCAGAAAATGTGCCGATGCTGATTGAAGGTAATATTCTGCTCATTCACGGCAGAGTCAGTCTCAGAGAAGATGAAGACGCAAAGATAGTCTGCGAAGCAGTTGAACCCTGCCCGTCAGAAAATGCCGTTTTCGAAAAAAAACAGGAAAAAAAGAAAGCAAAAGGTCTGTTTCTGCGCTTTGATTCCGATAATTCGCCTCAAATTGAGCTTTGCCGCAGACTTCTTGCAATTTTTGACGGCAATACTCCGCTGTTTTATTATTTCAGCGACACAAAGAAATATGTCAATAATCCGATAAGACAGGGAATTGATGTTAATCCCGTTTTGCTCCGAGAGCTCAGAAATTTGCTCGGAGATTCAAATGTTATCTATAATCAATAGTCGGATATAATAAATAAGAATAAATAAAGTTTTTTATCAAAAATCGTTATAATCATTGACATATTGTTATAAAAAGTGTATTATCTAATTTGAATATTTTTCAAGGAGAGTATTATTATGAAAACTATCGGCGTTTTAACAAGCGGCGGAGACGCCCCGGGAATGAACGCTGCCATCAGAGCAGTAGTCAGAACAGCATGTGAAAACGGAATTAAAGTTTACGGAATAAACAGAGGCTATGCAGGTCTTATCGAAGATGACCTTCGTGAGCTTAATATCAGAAGTGTTTCCGACATTATCCATAGAGGCGGAACAATGCTTTATACTGCAAGATGCAAGGAGTTCAGAGAAGAATCAGGCATGCAGAAAGCCATTGAAACCTGCAAGAAATACGGAATAGAAGGTCTTGTTGTTATCGGCGGAGACGGCTCGTTCAGAGGCGCCCGTGACCTTTCTCTCAGAGGAATTCCCTGCATAGGAATTCCCGGTACAATCGATAATGATATCGTTAGCTCGGATTATACTATCGGCTATGATACATGCCTTAACACAATAATGCAGATGGTTGACCGTGTCAGAGATACGGTTGAATCTCACAGCCGCTGTGTTGTTGTTGAGGTTATGGGCAACAGATGCGGCGATTTAACTCTGAATTCGGGTATTGCAGTCGGCGCAACTGCAATTGTTATTCCCGAAATCCGTGATGACATCGAAAAGCATGTTATCGACAGAATCAAGAGAACTCAGAAAACCGATAAAAAGCACTTCATTATCATGGTTGCCGAGGGTATCGGCGGCGTTGAGGAGCTTGCAAGAAAGATTGAGAAAAACTGCGGAGTTGAAACAAGAGCAGTTATTCTCGGCCATGTTCAGAGAGGCGGTTCTCCGACAGTCCGTGACAGAGTTGCCGCAAGCCAGATGGGTTACAAGGCAGTTCAGCTTCTTATGGAGGGAATCGGCAACAGAGTTGTTGTTCAAAAGGACGATCACATTGTAGATTATGATATCTATGAAGCTCTCAACATGGAGCGCAAGGTCAATAACGAGCTTTATAAGATTGCACATGAAATTTCAATCTGAGGTATTAAATGGTTACCAACGAATTTCTTTCATTAAGAAAAACAATAATTGAAAGGGATTTTAAATCTCTTAATGATATGCAGAAAAAAGCGGTTCTCTCAACTGAGGGACCGCTTTTGGTGCTTGCCGGGGCAGGAAGCGGAAAAACAACCGTTCTTGTTAACCGAATTGCAAACATCATTAAATACGGGAAAGCCTATTACAGCGAAGAATGCGAGGGCGAATGCACTGCGGGCGACCTCGCTCTTATGAGAGCGGCGGCAAACGGAGAATGCGGAGACCTTTTTGACATTGAGCATCTGTTAAAGGTTGACTCCGCAAAGCCTTGGGAGATTCTTGCAATCACATTCACAAATAAAGCGGCGGGCGAGCTTAAAGAAAGGCTTGAAAAAATGCTCGGCGAGCAGGCAAGAGATATCTGGGCGAGCACTTTTCACTCGGCTTGCGTGCGAATACTCAGAAGAAATGCCGACTATATCGGTTATTCATCCAATTTTACGATTTATGATACAGATGACAGCAAAAGAGTTATCAAAGACTGCCTTAAACAGCTCGGAATGAGCGACAGCGTGCTTCCGCCGAAAACCGTTCTTTCAGCAATCAGCAATTCAAAAGATATGCTGATTTCTCCCGAGGAATACATTCGCCAAAACTTTGCCGATATTCGCAAGCGCAATATCGGTATGGTATATGAAGCTTATCAAAAACGGCTTAAATCGGCTGATGCAATGGATTTTGACGATATTATTGTTAACACAGTCCTTTTACTTCAGAATAATCCCGATGTTCTTGATTACTATCAGCATAAATTCAAATACATAATGGTAGATGAGTATCAGGATACCAACCATGCGCAGTATCTTTTAACTTCGTTACTTGCAGGCGGATATAAAAACATCTGCGTTGTCGGCGATGACGACCAGAGCATCTATAAATTCAGAGGCGCAACAATTGAGAATATTCTGAGCTTTGAGCATCAATATAAGAATGCAAAGGTAATCCGCCTTGAACAGAATTACCGTTCGACTCAAAATATTCTTGACGCCGCAAACAGCATTATTTCAAATAATATTAACAGAAAAGGCAAAAAGCTCTGGACTGATAACGGAAAAGGGGATTTGATTTGTTATCACACCGCCGATACAGACAGAGACGAGGGGCGTTTTGTTGCCGAAAAGATTCTTGACGGAATCAGAAACGGGCGCAAATACAGTGACTTTGCCATTCTTTACCGCATGAATTCGCAATCAAACCTCATTGAACAGTCTTTTGTGCGTATGGGCATTCCTTATGCGCTTCTCGGCGGTCATAAGTTTTATGACCGAAAGGAAATAAAGGACGCATTGGCGTATCTCAGCGTTATTGCAAACCCCGATGACAGCGTAAGGCTTCAAAGAATTATTAATGTACCCAAAAGGGGAATAGGAGATTCCTCTGTTGCGGCTGCGCTTGAAATTGCCGACGGACTCGGAATAAGCCTGTTTGAAGTTATCAAGACTGCCGAACAGTTCCCCCGTTTGAGCCGCTGTGCCAAAAAGATGACGGAATTTGCCGATATGATTGAAGAATTCATTTATGATGCGGATAATCTTGAAATATCTGAGCTTTTCAATAAAGTCATTATATCAACGGGTTATACCGCATCGCTTAACCTCGAACCGGAAACAAAGGAAGAACGCATGGCAAACCTTGAAGAGCTTTCAAATAACCTTTTGCGCTTTTCCCGGGAAAATGAGGATGCAACCCTGAATGATTTCTTGCAGGAAGTTGCATTGATGACCGATATCGATAATTATAACTCCGGTTCCGATGCAGTTGTAATGATGACGATTCATTCCGCAAAGGGTCTTGAATTCCCCGTTGTTTTCCTTGTCGGTCTTGAGGAATCGATTTTCCCTTCAGAAATGTCATCAATGAGCGGCGACAGTGAGATTGAAGAAGAACGCCGACTTGCATATGTTGCTGTTACAAGAGCCAAAAAGCAGCTCTACATCTCAAGGGCGAGAAGCAGAATGCTTTTCGGCTCAACAAGATATAATCAGCCGTCAAGATTTATTCGGGAAATCCCCGAAAATCTTCTTGAGGAATCCGGCGATTCGTTTGCAAGCCCGTTTTCATCGGGTTCAAGAAATGCTCCGATGTTCAGAACGCAAAAGAGCACCGCACAGCCTGTTTCACGGGGCTTTTCTTCAGCTCCTCCGGTATCAGCTCCGAAAGCCAATACGGAAACATTCAATGTCGGTGATACCGTTAATCACAAAACCTACGGTCAGGGCGTTGTAATCAGCGCAAAGCCAATGGGCAACGATACTTTGCTTGAAATTGCGTTTTCGGCGGCAGGAACCAAAAAAATCATGGCAAACTATGCGAAGGTTGAAAAGATTTGATATGCTTTTTAAAAGAGTTGATTTTTTCCCGTTTCAAGCTTGCTGACAAGCCTGTTCATTTCTGCTTTAGATCTGACGCTGCGGGATAAATCAATAATACGCTTTTTCTCGTTTTCGTTCAGCAAAGCAAAGGTTTCCATTGCTTTTTCACTTTTTGAAAGTGCTGAACCGAATCCTTGAGGAATGCCGTTCATATCTGTCATTATTAATCACCTCAAAGATATTTTTATCATTTATCTGCTCGTTATTCTCAGACAAACAGCATGTTTTTATCCCGATATATCCGGTAAAGTATTGTATTTTACCCATATATATGGTATAATAATACAAATTTTAATTATAAATTGGAGAAGACAGCCTATGAAATACAGAAAAATGGGTAAAACAGGCGTTGATGTCTCCGTTCTTGGCTTCGGCTGCATGAGACTGCCGACCGTTGACGGCCAGGATAATTGCATTGACGAAGAAAAGGCAATCGGAATAATCCGAAGCGGAATTGACAGCGGCATTAATTATGTAGATACTGCATTCGGATATCACGGCGGCAACAGCGAAAGACTTGTCGGCAAAGCTCTTAAAGACGGTTACCGTGAAAAGGTTAATCTTGCAACAAAGCTTCCTCTCTGGAATGTTAAATGCGAAGAAGATGTTGAACGCATTTTCAATGAACAGCTTCAAAAGCTTGACACTGACCACATAGATTTTTATCT
>JBJEQC010000258.1:0-1919 GCA_051881555.1 Acutalibacteraceae bacterium | reverse complement strand
GGTTCCGTCTTAAAGCCCGTATCGGCATTGCGGAACCCTGATGATTTTGCCGGTGCGATAAAATAATAAATCGGAATTTCCCGAAAATCATCGGTCACATAAAATAATTTGTATTAAAATCGGACATGAGTCCGGGTTTGTGGGTATTATGCAGTTACTCATAATCATAACATAAAATTCAAGCCGTGTCTATAAAAAGTTTTTCAATATTGATTTTATTTTTATTTTACTTGATTTAACGGCAAAAAAAGAGTAATATTTATTGGTGTAAAAATACGGGAGGTCAGGCAATGAAAGAAAAGCTGATGAGAGGCTCTCACGCCCTCGGACTTGCGGCGAGAATAATATTTTCGGTTGTTATTATTGCCGTTATTATATGGAAATATGATTATTTCAAGACCATGGATATCAGGGCGCTGATTTCGGGAAGTGCGAGCACGGCGGCGGCAGTCGGAACGGTGCTGGGCATTTATCTGCTCAAATCCGTTGTTCTCGTTATCCCCGCATCGCTGATTTACATTGCGGTCGGCATGGCGTTCCCGATGCATTGGGCTTTGCTCATAAATACGGCGGGAATAATCATCGAGGTTGCGGCTTCTTATCTTCTCGGAATAATTCTCGGCGGCCCGTATGTCATAAACAAGCTTGAAAAAACCAAATACGGCGATAAAATTCTTGAGCTTCACGGCAAAAACAAGCTTTCTGCAATTTTTCTTATCCGTTTTTTGCCCGTTTTTCCCATTGATATCGTCAGTCTTTTGCTCGGAGCGGTCAGAATGAGATTCCTGCCCTATTTTGCGATATCACTCGGCGGAATACTTCCGAGAGTGATTCTTTTCACGGTTCTCGGCGACGGGATTTATGATTATATTCCCATGCAGAAAATTGCCGCCGCTCTTGCAATAATTCTGCCGATTGCGCTTGTCGCATGGATAATAAAATATGCTCTTTCGGCAAAAAACAAAGAAGAAAACTACGGCAAGCCGCCCTATGAGCCGCTCTCGGAGAGCCGCCGCTATGTGATTTTTGACACGGACATGGGCCCCGACTGCGACGATGCGGGCGCATTTGCGATTCTGAATTATCTTGCGAAAAAATATGATGTCAAGCTTCTCGGCGCCGCTAACTGCACCTCAAACCCTTTCGGCAACGGAGCGATAAGGGCGATTGCGGAATTCTGCGGAGTTGAAGATATAAAGGTCGGTCAGCATGAAGGCTTTGAGCTTTTCAAAAATGACGATAAATACAATAAACCCGTCACAAAAAAATACTGCCGCTTTGTCAACAGCTCGGTCAACGCCGAGCCTGCGGCGGAATTTTATAAAAAACTGCTTTCAAAAGCGGAGGATAATTCCGTAACGGTAATTTCAACGGGTATGCTGACGAATATTGCCGAAATTCTCGAAAAAGAGCCGAAGCTTTTCAATTCAAAGGTCAACTCGATTGTCGCCATGGCGGGCAAATTCCCGTCGGGAAAGGAATTTAACATTGAAAGCGACATCGAAGCGGCGTCAACGGTTCTTGAAAAGTTCAGAAATGTCATTGTATTTTCGGGCTTTGAAATAGGCGACAAGGTTATGACGGGCTTTACGGAGAAGCCGCAGGAGGACAACCCCGTTTTTGACAGCTACAGGCTTTATCTCGGCAAAAAAGAGCCGCCTTATCTGCGTGAGAGCTGGGATCTGACGGCGGTGCAGTATGCCTTTGAGGGCTGCGGAGAATTCTATTCCCTCTCAAAGCCGATGAAAATGACCGTTGACAGGGACGGAAAAATCACAGCCGTCAAGGATAAATATTCAAAGAGATATTATCTGATTCAGAAGGTTGCCGACGATGTGATTGCGGAGCATCTCAATGACTTGCTGAATAAAGCGGTTTACGGCGAAGAACCCGCCGAGGCTGAAGACGCTCCCGCCGAA
>JBJEQC010000257.1:0-8329 GCA_051881555.1 Acutalibacteraceae bacterium | reverse complement strand
CCCGAAGAAATAAATATAAATATCTGATAAAATGATATATATAGGTTGACTGAACGTCTTTATTTCTCTATAATTATTTTATCGGATAATCAAAACAGTTCGGAGGAGATTATAATGGGTGAATACGAAAATAATCAATCGGTTATTGTTGCACGATTCATTGCCGAAAAAGCACACTACGGTCAAAAAGACAAGGCAGGCGTCGATTATATTCAGCATCCCTTAACGGTTGCATCGCTTGTTGAGGGAGAAAAAGAAAAAATCTGCGCTCTTTTACATGATGTGCTTGAAGATACCGATTTTCCCGAAAAATCATTACGCATCCTTTTCGGCGATGAAATTGCAGATACGCTTCTGCTTCTCACTCACCGTGATGAGGACGGTTACGATGAATATATCTATAAAATCTCAAAATCCAAGCTTGCAACAAGAGTTAAAATTGCCGACCTTACTCACAACAGCGATTTGTCAAGGCTGAAAACCGTTACGGAAAAAGATTTGAAGAGAGCTGAAAAATATCAAAGGTCAATTAAAAAACTCAAAGAATCTCTAAAAAAGGACTGATAATATGCTTTGTGATTTACATGTTCATTCAACTTATTCTGACGGTACGCTTACGCCGAAAGAGCTTATTGCTCTTGCAGAAAGCCGGAATGTTTCGGCAATTGCGCTTTGTGACCACAACACCGTTAACGGACTGCCCGAATTCATTAAAGAAGGTAAAAACAGCAATGTTATTGCCGTTCCGGGAATTGAAATTTCAACGGAATATAAAGGAACAAGCCTGCATATTCTCGGATTGTTTCTTCCGAAAGAAAAATTCGTTGAAATATCCGAGCTTATGAGCCGCACCAAGGTTTTCAAGGAAGAAAGCAACAAAAATCTTGTTAATAATCTGTGCAAAGCCGGATATGAGATTGATTATGATGAAATCAAAATCAAAAACAACGGAGCATATATTAACAGGGCGCACATAGCCGCAGAGCTGGTTGAAAAAGGTTATTTTTCATCAACCAAGGACGCTTTCGCTGCCGTTCTGTCGCCCGAATGCGGATATTACACAGAGCCGAAAAGATTTGATTCTCTTGAGATAATCGGGTTTCTCCGCTCAATCGGTGCTGTTCCTGTCTGGGCTCACCCGTTTTTTGATATGAATGCAGAAGAAATTGATTCCTTTCTTCCGATTGCAAAAGAGAACGGACTTGTCGGCATGGAAACGAGATATTCCGAATACAGCCAAAAGGAGCAGCAATTGGCTGAAAGCCTTGCCGAAAAGCACGGTATTCTTCAAAGCGGCGGCAGTGATTTCCACGGCGGCAACAAGCCCGATATCAATATGGGCTCGGGCAAAGGCAATCTTGAAATTCCGTTTGCTTTTTATGAAAAATTAAAGAAATAATATCGCCTTTATTTTGATAAAATATACCTTAGCAAAAACCGCAGACTTGACAGAGGTGTTACAAATGAAATTTCATGACATCGGGCAGGATAAAAATATTTATGCAGACGGTATCCATGACGACACAAGAGCCATTCAGGCTTGTCTTGACAAAATGAAAGACGGCGGAACGGTTTTCTTCCCCGACGGAACATATCTTATTTCAGCCGCTCTTATTTTTTATTCGGGTCAATGGCTGAAATTTTCCGATAATGCAGTCTTGCTTCGCTCCAAAAACAGCAATCCCGTGACAAGATATATGCTCGCTTCCTATTCGGAGGGCGATTGGTGCGGATACGAGGGCACACATGACGCCGTGATTACGGGCGGCATTTTTGACGGAAATGCGGAGCTTGACGAAAACCTGACGATTATCAACACGGTTCATTCAAAAAATATCGTTATCAGAAGCTGTAAATTTCTTCACTGCGCCAACTGGCATTGCATCGAAATCAATTCCACCGACACCGCACAGGTTGTTGACTGCGTTTTTGAGGGCGCAACATACACATCAATAAGAGAAGATCTGACGAGCGAGCTTTTGCAGATTGACGCCGCAAATCACGGAGCTTACGGCCCCGTTTACAACTGTGACGGAAAGCACATAGCTCACGCTGTTGATGACACCCCGTGCAGAAATATTTCCGTTGATTCCTGCATCTTTAAATGCGACGGCTTCCCCGGCATAGGTCACCACGGCGACGCAGGGCATGAAAATATTAAAATTGTCAGCAATGTATTTGCGGGAGCGTCGGGAAAATCCGGCAAAAGCAGAGGATATATAACATTCACTCCGAAAGTCCACGGCGTATATGTCGGCAACAATGCTTTTATTTCTCCTGCCGAAAAAGGAATTAATAATATCGGCGTAATTGCAAACAATCCCGATAAAAATTCAATGATTGCCGAGAATAACACCTTTATCGGCAATTTCAGTGAATATTTCAAAGGCGGAATAACCGCCCGAGACAATAATGAATTTTGATCTTGCACATTCAGGTAAATGTCACATAAAGCCAAAAATCCCGAAGCCCTTTTGTTTTTCCAAGGGCTTCGGGTTTAAATTTACGGAATCAAAATTAAAGTCAAGAAAAATTACAGATGATTTTATCGCCGTCGGCTGTAAGGCTGACGGCCTTTACAGGCTCATCGGCGCTGTTGACGATTTTTTCGGTTATGACATCTTCAACATTTCGCCTTATTGTGTTGCGAAGATCTCTTGCGCCTCTCGGCCCGTCAACAGAAAGTCGGGCAATGGTTCTGATTGCGGCGTCGTCCCATGTAAAGGTTATTCCCTTGTCACTCAGCGGGTCAACAAACTCATTGAGCATAAGAACGGCAATCTTCTCATAGTCCTCCTCCGTCAGATCATTGAACACAACAACCTCGTCAACCCTGCCGATAAACTCGGGTCTGAGGAATTCATTGAGAGCTTTGAGCGCCTTTTCTTTTGAAGCCTCATTCTTTGTCTTTGCAAAGCCGAGCGCTCCCGCTCCTCTGTTACTGCCTGCATTTGAGGTCATAACGATTACCGTGTTTTCAAAGCTTACCGTTCTGCCCTGAGCGTCGGTAATTCTGCCCTCATCGAGAATCTGAAGCAGGATATTCATAACATCGGGATGTGCCTTTTCGATTTCATCAAAAAGCACAACCGAATACGGCTTGCGGCGCACCTTTTCGGTGAGCTGACCCGCTTCGTCATAGCCGACATATCCCGGGGGAGAACCGATGATTCTTGAAACGGAGTGCTTCTCCATAAACTCGCTCATGTCGAGCCTGATAAGCGTTTCGGGCGTGTCAAACAGCTCCTTTGCAAGAAGCTTGACAAGCTCGGTTTTGCCGACGCCCGTAGGGCCGACAAAGATGAACGACGCAGGTCTGCGGCGGGGGCTTATCTGAACCCTTCCCCTCCTGACGGCTGCGCTGACAAGCGAAACTGCTTCATCCTGACCGATAAGACCCGCTTTGAGGTTTTCTTCAAGATGAGAAAGCCTGCGAAGGTCGCTTTCAACAACCTTGCTTGCGGGAATGCCCGTCCAAAGCTGAATAACCTTGGCAAGGTCGTCCTCTGTCACTTTGTTATCGGCCGCAAGGGCTTCAAGAGCGGATACTTCTTCACGCTTTTTAAGAATTTCTGCCTTGACCTTGGCAATTTCCTCATAGTCAGCCTCACCCGAAGCGTCCATAAGCTCCGCTTCACGGCTTTCAAGCTCCTCAAGGTTTGCCGAGGCAATTTCCAAATCGCTGATGCTCTTATTTCTCAGGTTTGCGCATGTGCAGGCTTCATCGAGCAGGTCAATCGCCTTGTCGGGCAGGAATCTGTCGTTAATATATCTTTCGGAAAGCCTGACCGCCTTTTCAATCAAGGTGTCGGTAACGCTGACACGGTGGAAATCCTCATAATAATCCTTAACACCTTTGAGCATTTCAACCGTCTGTTCAATTGACGGCTCCTCAACCTTGATGGGCTGAAGTCTGCGCTCAAGCGCCGCATCTTTTTCGATATATTTTCTGTATTCTGTAAATGTGGTTGCGCCGATTATCTGAATCTCGCCTCTTGAAAGTGATGGCTTCAGAATATTCGCCGCATTCATCGAACCCTCGGCGTCGCCCGTTCCGACAAGCGAATGAACCTCGTCAATGAACAGAATAATATTGCCGTCGCTGCGGACTTCCTCAACAAGGCCTTTGATTCTGCTTTCAAACTGACCTCTGAACTGAGTGCCCGCAACAAGAGCCGCAAGGTCGAGCATATGAATTTCTTTGTCTCTCAGCTTTGCGGGAACATCTCCTGCCGCAATTTTGAGCGCAAGCCCCTCTGCAATTGCGGTTTTGCCGACGCCGGGTTCACCGATAAAGCACGGATTGTTTTTCGTTCTGCGGCAAAGAATCTGAATTGCTCTGTGAATTTCGTTATCTCTGCCGATAATACGGTCAATTCCGCCCGAAGAAGCTTTCGCCGTCAGGTCGGTGCAGAACTGACTGAGATATTTCCTCTTTTTCTCGGATTTATCCTTTTTACCCCATTTTTTCTTTTTTTCTCCGCTTTCGCCTTTTTCGGACGAAACGGTCTCCTCAGAGCCGTTCTGCTGATTACTGACAGCTCCGAAATTCTGCAAAAACGGCATTGTTCCCGCTCCGCCGGGCTCAAATCCGCCGTCCTCGCCGAACATCGACTCAAACTGCTCGCTGACATCCTCCAGCTCGTCCTCCGAAATGCCCATGCTCTCCATAATCTGCTTTACGGGGCCGATGTTCATTTCCATGGCGCATTTAAGGCACAAGCCCTCCTGAGTTGTTTTGTCTCCCTCAACCTTGGTGACAAAAAACATCGCAGGGCGTTTTTTACATTTTGCACATAAAACTTGTTTCATTTAATTTTATCCTTATTATCTTATTTGCTTGTTTTTTTCTCTTTGACCTGTCTGAAAACTCCCGGAAGATAACTGCAAAAAGCAATTACCGTCAGCACTACGCTGACACAAACGAGAGCGAGCATAAGCCATGCGGGCAGAGTGAACCATTTGCCGAACATGCCGATGTCGGGGCCGAATGCGATGATAAGACCCATTATTACATAGAAAGCGAAGGTCGCAACCTTACCGGGCATCTCTGCTGCGTTGGGCTTAATACCCATGGCTATCATTATCGCTCCGCCGACAACCATCAGGGCTTCCTTGGCAATGAAAATAAGGAAAACCCAACTGAAAGCCTTAACGGTTGAATCGCTGCTGCCTCTGAATGTCAGATAAAACATAACGGCTATGGTTATCTGAGTGAGCTTATCTGCAATCGGGTCAAGCATTTTGCCGAGTGCGCTTATCTGATTGAATCTGCGGGCAATCTTGCCGTCAAAGAAGTCGCTGAGACCCGAAAGAACGAGCACAAATACCGCCCAGCCGTAATTTCCGTTATTGAAAAGAACGGCAAAAACGGGAATGAGCAAAATTCTGATAAGCGAAAGAAGATTGGGCACCGTCAGGCAGCCCGTGAAATATTCCTTTAAAATAGCTTTCATAGTAACCTCCTGTTATACATTCAAGAATGGGTCTGCGATTGTCATAACCGCGCTGAAAACTGCAGAGCCTTCAACCGCTTTTGCAAGCGCCGTTTCGGGCGCAACGGACGAAATCAGATAAAGAATTATGCAGATTATTCCGACTGCAAAAACGCCCTTTGCCGCTCCGAGCAGAGCACCGAGCCAACGGTTAAGAGTTTTGAGAACGGGCAGTTTGAAAATCTTGTTGATAATTCCGATAAAGCATGACAGCACGGCGTTGCAGAGCGCAAACACAAGGAAAAGCGCAACGGCCTTTGCCAAAGGCATGATAATCATGTTATGAGCCGCCGAATAGATTTTTTCGGAAATCTCGGCAATGTTCTCCGCAGAAACCGCCTGAGAAAGCAATGAATTGACGGAAAGACCCGCCTGCTCGATTGCGGCGTTAATATATGCGGGCAAAGCCTGAGCAACGGTCTGAACGCCTTCGCCGATATTCGCCGTTATCGCCTGCGAAATCGAATCGGTCACCCTATCACGCACAAAGGTTTCAACGAACCATTGAGCAACCGGCTCGGAATATTCTCTTGCAATAATCCAGCTCACTATCATGGCCAGAATGGCAAGCACCATTTTGACAAAGCCCTTTTTTCTGCCGTCAAGCGTGCATATGATTAACAGAGCAACCAACAGTATATCAATAATTACAGCCATGTTTTCCATTTATCAATCCACCTTTTCATATAATTTTACTCCATTCCGAATCTCATGTCAATATTTATGAATCTCTCCGCTTTCGACCGTATAAATACTGCCCGAGC
Organism: Acutalibacteraceae bacterium; assembly: GCA_051881555.1. GTDB lineage: Bacteria > Bacillota > Clostridia > Oscillospirales > Acutalibacteraceae > CAG-177. The sequence continues at coordinate 2,070 of JBJEQC010000257.1, read as the reverse complement.
AGCAGAGAAGCTCCGAAACGGAATTTTCGGTTTCAATCCGCCTTTGTTCCTTGCCCGTGGAGGAATAAACGATTATTTCTTTTCCGCCGGCAAGAGCTATTTTTCCTCCGTCAGCGTCTATGCAATCCGGAACGCCGTCAAAGGAAATTGAACACGTTCTTTTTCCGCTCTTTGAGAAACGGACTATTCCCGACTTTGAGCCGCCAAATTCCTCATAGCAGACAACGGTGTTGCCGCTCCCGTCGGAGCAGACTGCCGAAATGCTGTCTTCGGAATAGATAAGCTCGTCAAGCTGAGTTCCGTCTTTGTCAAGCACGACCGTTCTGTTGTCGCCGACGGCAATAACTCTGTTTGAATCGGTATAAACGACCTTCAAAAACAGAGTTCCGCTGTATTTAACATCTGCAACGGGTTCATCCGAACCTGCATTGAAAATCAGTATTCTCGTATAAATCTCGGCGTTTTCCGCCCCGATTGCCACGGCGGCAATCTTTTTGCCGTTTGACGAAAGAGAAATATCCGCTATTCTCTCCTGAGCGCAGTCCCATTCAAAAATCTTCTTGAAGCGTGAATTATAGACATTCAGAACGCTCTGGTATTCGTCGGTGGCATGGGAGGTTGCAATACTGCCGTTTTTCGCAAGAGCGGCGGCAACAATCGGTCCGCTTTCGCTGACGGTGCCGAGCTGTTCCGTTCTGCTGCGGAGAATTACGGAATTTGAAGAGTTGCTGTAAATCAGCGCTCTGCCGTTTTTGGTTACCGCCTTTGAATTTGCATAGGTCAGCGGCATTTCAAAGACCTTTCCCGCCGAGGAGCTGAGGTTAACGCATGAGCCGTCATAAATTATCATCGGCTTGCCGCCCAGATCAACCGTCTTTCCGTAGCCGAAGGCTTCAATCGAATAGGGATATCCTCCGCCATCCGAAAACAGGGTTTTTATATTTCTTATTCCGTCGGTTATGTTGGAAACCGCCACATTGCCGAGCAGCCGTGCGCTCAGAAACAGCGCCGCAACAACGACAAGAATTACTATCGGTATTTTCAGAACGGAAAAAATCTTTTTAACCGTTTTTTTGTTTCGCTTTTTTGCAAGATTTATTATTTTCTTATCCGCCATATCAACTTCCCCAATTTAATAATGTATTTTATTAAGATAAAGTCCCCGTGCGGGAGCGGTACAGCCCGCCGCAAATCGGTTTCTCGCCTCGATTATCGCCCCTATTGAATCCTGCGGAAGCTTGCCTCTTGAAATATCTATGAGCGTTCCCGCCATGATTCTGACCATGTTATAGAGGAAGCCGTCTGCCTCAACTCTGAAAATGACCATATCTCCGTCACGCTCAACCTCTGCATTCATAACCGTTCTCACGGTGCTTTCAACGCTGCTGCCCGAGGCGCAGAACGAATCAAAATAATGAGTTCCGATAAAATCCTTTGCCTGAGCGGAAAGAAACGCTTCGTCAAGCGGATATTTATAATGATAAGAATAATTATAAAGGAACGGGTTTTTGTTCGGAGAGTTCCATATTTTATAAATATATTCTTTTGACCTGCAATCATACCTTGCGTGAAAATCAAAATCGACCTCACGGCAATCCAGAGCCGCTATATCACGGGGCAACAGCGCATTGAGAGCGCCGACGAGCTTTCGGCATTCAATCGTGCTTTCGGTTCGGATATTACAGCAATACATGTTCGCATGAACGCCCGCATCGGTTCTCGAACAGCCGACAACATTGTCACGCCTTGAACAGATGCGCTCAAGTGCGTCCTGTAGAGTCTGCTGAACGGTGACGGCGTTTTCCTGAACCTGCCAGCCGTGATAAGCCGTTCCGTCAAATGCAATTGTCAAAAGCAAATTCCGCATTTTTATCTTCCTTTATCCTGTCAGATAACCGTTTTAAAATATATATTGAGCACAATAACGCCCGCCGTTACAGCGGCGCAGAAGAAGAGAACTGCATAATCCCTGAAAGCGGTTTTCATCTGCTTCATTCTTGTTCTGCCCTCGCCGCCCGTGTAACAGCGGCAGGTCATGGCGAACGCAAGCTCATATGCACGCCTGAAGGA
>JBJEQC010000256.1:0-8386 GCA_051881555.1 Acutalibacteraceae bacterium | reverse complement strand
TGCCCGAATTATATGAGCCGTATCTGTCGGCAACAAAATTATCAATAGCGCCGTCCGAAATGATTTTATCGGCGACAATCAGTCCGTAGGCAAAGGAGTCCATACCCGCAATATATGAAAGGAAAATATCCTCGCCCGTATAGCTTGCACGCCTTGCCTTTGCATCGAAATTAAGTCCGCCGTTGGTAAAGCCGCCGTTTTTAAGAACCTCATACATACACATTGTTGTGTTATATAAATCCGTGGGGAATTGGTCGGTGTCCCAGCCAAGAAGCATATCGCCCTGATTTGCGTCAATTGAGCCGAAAACGCCGTTATCCCTTGCAACTCTAAGCTCGTGCTGGAAGGTGTGCCCCGCAAGAGTTGCGTGATTTGCTTCAATATTCATCTTGAAATCTTTATCCAAGCCGTATTTTCTCAAAAATGCAAGAACGGTTGCAACATCAAAATCATACTGATGCTTTGTCGGCTCCTTCGGCTTGGGTTCGATATAGAAATCGCCTTTAAAACCGATGCTTCTGCCGTAATCAACCGCCATTCGCATGAGATAAGCCATATTGTCAAGTTCTTTTGCCGTGTCTGTGTTAAGCAGGGTATCGTAGCCCTCTCTGCCGCCCCAAAAGACATAACCCATGCCACCGAGTTCGACGGTAATTTCAATGGCTTTTTTAATCTGAGCCGCCGCATAAGCAAACACATCGGCATTGGGAGAAGTTCCCGCTCCGCACATATATCTCGGATTGTTAAAACAATTCGCCGTGCCCCAAAGAAGCTTAATGCCCGTTCTTTTCATTTCCGACTTGATAATCGGAACGATTTTGTCAAGATTTGCATTCGTTTCTTTAAGAGTTGCGCCCTCGGGAGCGATATCACGGTCATGGAAGCAGAAATATTCAATGCCGAGCTTTTCCATAAGTTCAAAAGAAGCATAAACTTTATTTTCGGCAATCTCCATCGGAGTTTTTCCGCCGAAGGTTTTATCCGCCGTTCCCCTGCCGAACATATCCGTTCCGTCGCCGCACATTGTGTGCCAATAGCTCATGGCGAATTTAAGATGCTCGCTCATTTTTTTGCCCGCAACAATCCTGTCTGCATCATAGAACTTAAATGCAAGCGGGTTCTTTGAGCCGACACCTTCGAATTTTATTTTGTCAATACCGTTAAAATACATTATTCTTCCTCCCAATAATTATTTTCTTCCGATTTCTTCATAAGGTATTTCCTTGAAATCGGGGCATTTTTTTAAAATTTTGCTTCCCGCTTTAAGCCTGTAATCACCGCCGGAGAAATCTTCAAAAGAGCTTTCCGCACTTCCCGGCGTAAATGCTTTATTACATTCAACAACCGAATATTTTTTGACGGTTTTCGCAATATCTCCGACTTTGTTTTTATCGGAAACAATAATATTGTTTTTAAGCGTTGAGCCTGACGGATTAACGGCAAATCCCTCGTCATCCTCTCGGGAATAATCCTGATGCATTCGCTCAATACCCTCATATTTATATCCGATTGAAGAGTTGAATTCCTTGGCTTCGTTCATCACCTGCCACAAACGGCTGTCGGGCTCCTTGCAGTTCTTGGCATACCATCCGTCATTGTGATAGCCTTGATATGCACGGTCATCATAAAGAATCAGATTTCCTGAGTTGATAATTAAATTATTTTCAATTCGGTTGTCTCTGCCGCCGCCGACAAGGATTGCATATCCGGGTATATTGATAAGAATATTTCCGTAAGCAGTCTGCCCCGAGGAATTATCGTCAAAATAAATCCCGTGCGGCGTAAAATCGCCTGAGCCTATATCGCTGATGCAGTTATAGCGCACGATGTTGCCGTAGGTGCTGAAGCTGCAACCTGTATATATCGCTCCTGCGTCGGATGACTGCAATACAACATGGTGAATGTAATTATATTCAATAATATTTTCATTGCCCGTGTAGAGAATTCCCGCATGGGGAGCATTATAAATTTCGTTGTGATCAGCCGTATTTCCGATACCGCTTATGTTCACACCTGCGATATATGTTTTCTGAATTTCGCCGAAATCGTGCAGGCTGTTGTTGCTCACTCTGTTTCCGCCGTAAACAAAACCGTCTGCATTGCCGCCCGAAAGAACAACCGCATCTTTGCCGACATGCGTAACCTCGCAGTTTTCAACAAGATTATTTGTTCCGCTGACTTTTATTCCGCATTCCGACGCATTTTTAACCGTACAGCCAATCAGCTTGCAATTCTCGCCCGCAAGCGTTACCGCATCGCCTCTCGTGCCCTGCAATGTCAGATTGCTGACGGTTATATTCGACGCTTTATCCGTGATATTTATTATATTTTCCGTGCTTATTGAAATCTGGATTTTGCTGTCATTGTTTTCATCCGGAGGATAGATATACAAAATCCCGTTATCACGGTCAATATAGTATTCACCCGGAGCGTCAAGCTCTTCGAGAATGTTGAAAAAGTAATAATATCCGCCTTCCTTAAAGCCGTATTTACTGCAATATTCGGTCGTTATCGTGCCGTCGCCGTTAATGCTTTTTATCGGCGTTGACATATCCGCCCAATCCCAATAAAAGTAACCGAAGGCCCACAGATCATCTGCAGACTGCCAGCTTTTGATTCTGCCGTATGTTTCGCCGTCCAGAGCAAAAGTGCCGCCTCTTTGGTTTCGCCTTTCAAGCCATGTATTGTCAACGGGAGCGGGAGCATTAGGCTCATAACAATCGCCGATATCGCTGACCTCTCCGACGGTTAAATATGAATCGTTGGGATAGCGTGCAAGCGTCATTCTTTCATCATTGAAAAAAATCTCGCAGGTATTATCCGTCGCCGCATTGTCATAGTATTCTTCGGTATTAAAAGCTCCTGTTGCTTTAATTTTTCCGTAATCTTCTTTTGTCAGACCAAGCTTTTTTAAATCAATCATTCTGACCTTTTCTGCCACCTGACCGTTCAGCCTTTCGGCAATCTCGCCGCCGATTGGAGAAAACTCTGCGGGTGTTATTATTTTTCCGCCGCAGAACGCAACTTCTCCGTCGCCGTAAGCTGTATATATAACAGGAGCTTCCTGCGTTCCCGAATCTCTGCCGTCAAATTCAATTCCCGATTCATAATAAATTCCCGCTTTTATCGCAACGGTAATTGACTTTTGCGGAGCTTCAGCGCTTGAAAGCTTTTCACGGACTGCCCGCTGAGCCCTTTTAACTGTGCGGAAAGGATTATCGAGCGTACCGTCGCCGCTGTCATCTCCTCTGACCGACACATAAAAATCAGCGTCATTTATAAGATTTGTTTTACCGTCTGCTTCGGCAAACGATAGCCCTATCGGAGAAGCAATCGGAGAATATTTCTTTTTGTTCAGAATTGACATATAAACACCCGCAATCATTACCGTAATAACCGCCGCAGAAATAACGATAGCCACAGCGGAAATGATTATTTTCTTTTTCATTTAAAGTTACCTCTAAACTATACTTGACTTTTAACTAAAGATAATATATATTTATTATGAAAGTTCCGTGCACGAGCACGATATTAATATTTTATCGCATATATTCTCAAAAGTCAAGGGAGTTTTGAATATGACCGAGAAGAATTATTCGCTTCACAAAGAGAAGGGTAAACAGCTTGCCGACCGGATGTCATTAATTGAATTGATATCTCAGATGTGCAATTCGGCAAAAGCCGTCGAGCGCCTTAATATCAAAGAATATAATTGGTGGAACGAGGGCTTGCACGGCGTTGCAAGAGCAGGCGTTGCAACCGTTTTTCCTCAGGCAATATGTTTGGCTTCAACCTTTGATGAAGAAGCAGTCAAAAACTGTGCAGATATCATCGCAACGGAAGCAAGAGCGAAATTCAACGAAAGCCAGAAAAACAAGGATTACAGCATCTATAAAGGGCTGACACTCTGGTCCCCCAACATCAATATTTTCAGAGATCCCCGTTGGGGCAGAGGCCAGGAAACCTACGGCGAAGACCCTTACCTGACCTCGGTTCTCGGCTGTGCTTTTATTGAAGGAATTCAGGGAAATGACGATAAATATCTAAAAGCTTCTGCATGTGCAAAGCACTATTGCGTTCACAGCGGGCCGGAAAACCTCCGACACACTTTCAACGCTGAAGTTTCAAAAAAGGATTTTTATGAGACATACATTCCTGCGTTTAAAGCGGCAGTCAAAAAAGCAAAGGTCAGCGGAGTTATGGGAGCATATAACCGTGTTAACTCCGAAAGCTGCTGCGCTTCGGAATTTTTAATTAACGATTTGCTCAGGAACGATTGGGGATTTGACGGCTATTTTGTTTCCGACTGTTCTGCAATACTTGATGTTATTTATAAGCACAACAAATTCATAAACCCGTCAAAAGGCGCCGCAACGGCGGTTAATGCAGGCTGTGACCTTGAATGCGGAACGGCATATTCTTTGCTTTCCGCTTCGGTTGAACACGGTTATACCGATGAAAATACTTTAAGAAAGTCCGTTTCGAGGCTTATGGCAATCCGCAGCGCACTCGGAATGTTTGACGATAACTGCCCGTTTAATCAAATCGGCATTGCCGAAAACGCATCGCCCGAGCACGAAAGCGAAGCAGTTAAAATGGCTGAAAAAGGAATTGTTCTTTTGGAAAATGACGGCATTCTGCCCCTCAAAGGAAATGCTCAGAAAATTCTTGTTACGGGTTATAATGCTGACAACAAGCTCGCTTATCTCGGTAACTATTTCGGAGATCCGTCAAAGTTCATTATGGTTACACAGGGTATTTCCGAATATAACGAAAATACGAAGTTCATCCGAGGAATCCATTTATACAATCCCGAATTAAACTCCGATGAGGAAGAAGCGCTCAAAGAAGCGTCTGAATCCGATATAATTATCATGTGCACGGGCTTGGATTCATCAATAGAGGGAGAAGAATCCGACAGCGACCTTGCAGGCGGAGCAGAAGGCTTCGGTCAGCAGGGAGACAGGGCAACAATAGATTTGCCGCAAAACCAGCAGAAATATATTGAAAAACTCATCGAAACGGGCAAAAAGATTATTCTTCTGAACTTCTCGGGCGGCTGTGTTAACTTCGGAAAATATAAAAACAGAGTTAACGCAATTCTTCAATGCTGGTATCCCGGCGGACATGGCGGAAAAGCCATTGCAAACCTTCTTTTCGGCAAATGCTCTCCGAGCGGAAAGCTGCCGGTCACTTTCTATAATTCAACCGATGACCTGCCTGATTTTTGCGATTATTCAATGCAGAACAGAACCTATCGCTATTTCAAAGGCGATGTTCAGTATCAATTCGGCTACGGCCGCACATACACAGAGTTTTCTCTTGAAGATATATCTATTGTCGGCGATGAAATAAAAGCGACAGTTTGCAACATCGGAAAAGCGGAGAGCGATACCGTGCTTCAGCTTTATGTTACCTATCCCCCAACAGATTATCCGAACCCGATAAAAAGCTTGGTATCGTTCAAAAGAATCGGTTTGAAGCCCGGTGAAAAAGAAACAGTAACCTTTAAAATAACGGGCGAATGCCTTTCTTCAACAGATACCGACGGCAGAGAAATCATTCTTGACGGATGCTACAAATTCAAATTAACGGACGGCTGTGATTTTTCAAGTCAGCCGATACTTTTTCAAAAATAATATTTACCATTCTTAACAATAAGAATACGGCTTTTATCGGTAAGTTGATTTCCGATTCAAGCCGTATTATTTTTATTCAATTACGGTTTCATCACCTTTGATTTCATCAAAAAATCTGAACGAAGCAAGGTCGCATATTTCTTCTTCTGTATCGGACTCAAATCTCAAAAATAAAGTATGTATGCCCGTTATTGCTTCAACAGACGCAGACAGTTCAACATACCTATTTAACAGCTCAGGCGATACATTGAGTGTTCCGACAGGCTCGCCGAAAGGATCATCTATTAAGATATGTATTTTCCCGCCTTTTCTCGGCAAAAGCGTTGCAAAAAAATATAAATCTTTATTTTCATCTCCGAAATTGAAATCTTTATACTCAACGCAATTACCGTCAGTAATATGAATCAAAGGATGAAGATCCTTTTTTCTTTCGGTTAGATAGCATCCGCTTTTAAAACCTTCAAGCCGGACATGGGTAGCATAAGACGCTTCGGTTTTGACAAACGGATTCAAAGCTTCTCCAAAGCCGTGATTTGTCATAACAACCTTACCGCCGTTTTTGCCGCTTATCTTTCCGTTTTCGTCAAAATATATTCTTTCAACGCAAACTCTCCTTTGCATATCGCTGTTGCCGAAGCCTCTGTGATAGAACAAATACCATTGACCGTTGATTTCGCAGAAAGAGCCGTGATTGTTGCCTGAGCGCAAATCGCATCCGTCATTTTCAAGTATATCGCCTGCGAAATGATACGGCCCGAGAGGCTCATCAGACATGGCATAAGACATTGTATGCACGCCTTTTCCATGGTCTGACGGATATAATATATAGTATTTTCCGTTGATTTTGCGCAGGGAAGCGCCTTCATAAAAGCCGAATTCATCGTTCTCGCCGGTAAAAAGAACACGCTGTGTGTTCTTTTTGACAATACTGTAAATACCGTCTTTATCTTTAATCAGCTCGGCTCCAAGCAAGCCCCGGGCATTAAAAGAAGGTCTCTGCCCCCACAAAAGATAAACTTTTAATTTATCCCCCTCGCCCTCCGTATAGAGAGCGGGATCAATGCTTGATGTTTCAGAGCCGTCATCATAAAGAATTTTCTTTGCAGGAGAAAAAGGGCCTTCGGGATTTTTGCCTGTCGCAACGCCGAGGCAAGAGCCGCCCTGACTGCATGTGATAAGATAATATGTATCTCCGATTTTATTAACATCGGGTGCAAACAGCCGATTGTCATTCCACGATATTCCGTCAGCGTCTTTCCCGTTCCAATAATAGCCCTCCCCTTTTCTTGAAGCAAAAGAAACTCCGTGATCGGTCCATTCAGCCAAATCCGTCACAGGTGAAGAATAAACCCTGTATTGATATGAGCACCATATATCCGAACCGAAACAATCGTGAGAGCCATACAGATATACCCGTTCCTCGCCATTGATATCTTTAAAAACGCGGGCTTCAACATCCGGTATCAATTCATCAAGAGGCAGAATAGGATTAACCGAGCGAGGAGCGGGCTGACAGCCCAAGCTTGATTGATATTCAGGATTCTTTTCGACGCGGTTATTAATCATAATAATCACTCCTATAACAGTATTTCCAAATTAAACTTTTTATCTGTCAAATCAACGTTTGAATCAACGAACATTGTGTATTCATTATTATTTCCTTCCGTATTTTCTGCCGGAGGCATCTTATAATCGCTTTCGCCCATGGTTACAAATTTTCAAAACTGAAACCTGCCGTTAGGATTATACAGCAACACATCAACATGCAAACCGTTATCAACTTTCGGATGAATAACATTGGCATCGTCCTGCTAAAAATAAGTATCAAAATGACTTATCAGCTTATCAATTTCTTTAACATTCATTAAATTACGCCTTTTTTCCATTGTATAACAATGTTTAACAAAAAGCAAGGAGAAGTAAAAAGATTGTTTTTTTATCCGCCTTTTCAACCACTCCGGATGATTCGCGGTGGGTGTTCTCGACATCCTTGTTTTATAACGTGTTGAGGTTTTTAAGGATATTCATATAGTTTTTTAATAATTAAGGTTTATCTGCTTTTATTCTTGCGGAGTTATCTTAAGATTTTGTATTTAAAGATGTTTATGGACGGATAATATGTTACTTTTGACATAGTATCCGCCCCAACTTCATATTTCCTTTTTCGTTTTACTGCAATTGTTTCTCCAACCAACAAAATACAGATATTTGATTAATTTTTATTACCAATATTTTCAAGCAATTTTTTTACAGACTCATACTTCTCTTTATATGTGTCATTGTAATAGTATAAGGATGTTCCAATTAGATTATTATGACCGTTCATAACATCCGCAGCAGTAGGCATTGTTGTTTTTTCACCGCCGCCAAAGCTGTTCTCAGAAACTGTATATCTATAAGAGAACAGCGCCGAATATCTGTTTATTGCATTACTATTATGCTCAATTGGTGTTTCATCATATCCGCAGTAGAGATAATAATGCCCATTTAACTCACAAATCTGAAGAACAACACAATATTTACCATCACATTCTTCCCATATATCTATGTTCGTCATAACAGCATCTACCATATTATCTGTTTCAGATGGAGTAACCAACGTGTTTGAACACGATGCAAGTAAAATGCACAGCAACAAAAAAAGACAGCTAACTTTTTTCAATATTTGCACCTCAAACATCAGATCTGTTTTGAAAGTTGAATTTGACGGTTAATCAAATCGCATATTTCCTGGGCATCCTGAATAT
>JBJEQC010000255.1:0-1954 GCA_051881555.1 Acutalibacteraceae bacterium | reverse complement strand
TTCTATCTGTTTCTTTCAAGCTCAGTGATTTTTTCGGAAATCTCTTTGAAAACGGGAGCGCAGCTCAAGGCTCCCTCGCCGCCGTCCTCTCTCAGAATCGCAACGGCATATTTCGGATTCTCCGCAGGGAACCAGCCCGCAAACCAGGCGTTATATATTTCCTCGTCTCCGTTAAATTTGCCCGTCTGAGCGGTTGCGGTCTTGCCGCAGGACGAAACAGCGTCGCTCGCCGCCCTTTTTCCGCTCCCCTGCTCAACAACCTTTTGAAGAAATCCTTTCAGCAGTTCCGCTGTTTTTCCTGATATTATTCCGATTTTTTCGCCGTAGTTTCTTATCTCGGTCGTCTCTCCGTTTTCGTCAACAGTGCCTTGAACAAGGTACGGTTTTATATATATCCCGCCTCTCGCTATCGCCGCCATCATCGAGCAAATCTGTACAGGCGTTGCAAGCAGAGATCCCTGACCGAAAGATATATTTGCAACGGCGGCATTTGAATCAAGCTCATCGGTGCTCGGAAGATTGCCCGCCTGAGCCTTGATTCCGTCGGCAAATACGGTTTCTCTGCCAAAGCCGAAATCCGAAGCAGTCTTGATTATTTCTTCAGCTCCCGTTTTCAGCGCAAGCGCGATAAAATAAGTGTTGCAGGAGTTGGCAACCGCTCCCTCCATGTTAAGAACGCCGTGACCCTCCCGCTTATGGCAGTTAAAGGTTACGCCGTTATACTCAACGCTCCCCGTGCAGTTATATTCAAAATCGGGGCTTATCCCCTTTTCGATTGCGGCGGCGGCAACAACGGGCTTGAACACCGAGCCGACGCTGAAAGCAAGGAATGCTCTGTTTATGAGCGGAGACCTTTCGTCATCAAGGCTTTCGGCAATATTGCTTTGGCTGAACAAAGGCCTTGAAACGCAGGCTCTTATCGCTCCGCTTTCAATATCTTCAATCACAACCGCCGCCCGTTCCGCTCCCGAAGCGTCGAGCGCATTCTCGGCAATCCGCTGAATATCGCTGTCAACCGTCAGCTTAACTCCGTTTTTCGGCGCAGAATTGCCCGAAATCTCCGTTTTCTCGCCAAGCATGATTTTTCCCCTTGCGTTGGCGGAAAATCTGACCCTGACCGTTGAATTATTCTCGGAAAGAACGGAATCAAACGCTTTTTCAATTCCGCTCACTCCTCTGCCGTCAGAGCCGAGATATCCGATTAAATGGCAGGCAAGCGAATCCGATGAATACCTTTCGGGCACTTCAAATTCAAGAATATCGGGGCAGTTTTCATCGGGATAATCCACCTTGACGGCAACGGGGCTGCCCTTTGACATTCTCTGCATAACCGAATCGAAAACCTGCGGTGAAAGTCTGCCTTTGAGCGAATAAATGGCTGAATTTGTCGGCTTTGCGGCAGCATAAAGCTCGGTTTCGCCGTTAGTCAGCGGATTCATGCGGCAATCATAAACCGTTCCCCGAAGCGTCGTTATATCAATCGATTTTGCCGACGAGTGCGCCGCCGCCTGAACGCTTCCCGAGGCTATTTTTGCGGTTCGAACCCCGACAACGGAAAATACAAGCAAAAACATCAGTATTACAGTTACTGCTCTTTTTTTCAAAAAAATCACTCCCTGTGACTATTCATTCCACAGAGAGTACATTTTTAATCATTATTTGGCTGTCAAAGCCTTTGGTTTTTTCGAGCAGATGATAACGCCCGAGATAATCAGCAAAGCTCCGAAAATTCCCATGGGAGTTATCGGCTCCGAAAGGAAAATTGCGCCCGTCAGCAAGGTTACGAACGGGCTGACATAAATATAGTTGTTCGTTTTAACAACTCCGAGCCTTAAAACCGCTTTGCTCCAGAGCACATAGCAAATTCCGCTTCCGAGAACGCCGAGGAACAGCAGATTCAAAAGCATTTTCGGCTCTTTCAGCGCTTCAAGCGGCAGTCCGCCGCCCTGAATGA
>JBJEQC010000254.1:0-8502 GCA_051881555.1 Acutalibacteraceae bacterium | reverse complement strand
CGCCTCTGTCGATAGCATGATTGATAAACTTGCTTTCAACGGTTTTTGTTACTGCCATCAGTCTGACATCATCGGGGCTTCTCCCCGATTTCTGAGCCGCCTGAGCAATTTCATCGTTTATTATTTTCAGATTTTCGTCAATCGCCGAAAAGCGTTCGTTATCCGATAACCATTCCATCTTTTAATTCCTTTCCCGAGATTATAACCTCGTCATAAAGCTTTAAATGAGGATAATCAAGCTCTATATCACTGCTCTCTGACGGTTTAGAAGCAATGACAAATGAATCCTCGGAATAAATAATATTAAGGCTTCGGAAATTGACAATGTTGCCACGCCTTATGAAAACGCCTGTTTTACCGTTTTCGTCAACGCGAATTGCATCTCTGTCAACTTTTAAACCCGTATATTCATTAATTACAATTTTACCGTCAGCAATTCTGAGCTGAGCCAGATGCTCATTCATCAGATTACAGCGAAAAATCATAAGCGATTTTTCCGAATCTATGGTTTTATTCAGATATACATTGGTTTTAATGGGCTCGCTGTCAAATTCGTCAAAAACGATCCGTGCCGACATGTTTGATGTTATCTCTTTTGCCTTTGCGGTTTCAATGACGGTTGCAATATACCAATTATATCCGTCAATGATTTTACCGATTGAGCCTGAAGAAGGCTCCTGCTTTTCGGCATTAAATGCGTTTTCAAGCTGTTCTTCCGTGAGAGAATCCAGATCGGAGCAAGTCAGTACATTTTCATAACCGTCAATCTTGCTGACATAATAGCCTGCGCTTTCGGCGGTTATTATCTGAGTCGGATTGGCAGACGACCTTAAAGCCGATATCTCGCTTTGAAGCGAAGCAATTTTAGCGGAGCAGTCAACATTTTTATCAAGTGAAATCTGCTTTCTTGAAAGCTTTTCGCTGAAAAGAAGCTTGTTATCGCTCAAAGAGGAAAAATCATTATTATATGCGGCATCAAGCAGTTTAATAAATTCGCTGTCTGTTTCCTCCGTTAGTTTTGTCAAATCAACATTTGCAAGCCTTAACTGACTGTCAATCTTTTGATAAGTTTCAAGCTTTGCTTCAAGCGATGAAGCCTGAATATAATTCTCGGCAGAAGCCTCGGAAGGAAAAACAGCCGCAACCGTACTGCCTCGGCTGACTCTTTCACCGTTTTCGGCAAGCGAAACGGTAACGCCGCTCGCAGGAGAGGTCAGCAGAGTTTCATCACGGATAATATACATCTTGGCGTCAATAGTTTCAAGCACCGTCTGCTCCGTAACGGTCACGGTTGAGTAAGTTCTGCCGACAAGATTATACATTTCCGCCGTAAAGAAAAGGACAATTATCAATGCGGCGGCTGCCGCAAGCACTTTTAAGAGCCTGTCCTTGCTTTTCATTCTCTCCGCTCTCCTTCCTTTATTATTTTAATAGCCGTATCGGCAATTTCATCAAAGCTGCCGTAATCGTCAATGTAAATATAATTAATGTTTTCGCACCGTCTGAACCAAGTAAGCTGGCGTTTTGCATAACGCCTTGTCTGCATTTTCAGATTCTCAATGCATTCCTCAAGCGAAGCCTCGCCTTCAAAGAACGGAGCAAGCTCTTTATATCCTATTGCCTGCTTTGCCGTTGAGCCTGCATGGGAGCTTAAAAAGCTTTTTGCTTCATCAAGAAGCCCGGCTTCAAGCATGGCGTCAACTCTGCGATTAATTCGGTCATAGAGAAACTGCCTGTCCCTTGTGTCAAGACAAATCGTCAAAGTATCAAAGCTTGTCGGGTTTTGCTTTGAAAGTTCATTTTGCTCAGTTATTGTTTTTCCCGTTGTGTGATAAATTTCAAGCGCACGTATAATTCGCCCGACATTGTTGACATGAAGCTTTGAAGCCGTTTCGGGGTCAATGAGGTAAAGCTCGTCAAGCAAGACTTTCGCCCCATTCAGTTCGGCTTTCTTTTTTAACTCCTCACGGTATTCAAAATCCGTTTCATCGGGTAAAAACTCAATATTATCAACAAGTGAGCTGTAATAAAGCCCCGTTCCGCCGACAAGCACAGCTCTTTTTCCTCTGCCGACAATATCATTTATCGCACTCTTTGCCATTTCACAGTATTTTGCAACGCTGAACGGTATTTCGGGGTCAAGGAAGCCTATCAGATGATGCGGTATTCCCTGCATTTCCCGCTCTGTCGGCTTAGCGGTTGCAATATCCATGCCTTTGTAAATCTGCATGGAGTCACAGGAAACGGCTTCACCGTTCAGCCGTTTGCAAAGCTCAACGGCAAGCGAAGTTTTTCCTGAAGCCGTTGGGCCGACAACGGCTGTTAACGGTATTTTAGATTCTGCCAAAATTCTTCTCCAACTCTCTTTGAGTCATTTCTATCAAAACGGGTCTGCCGTGCGGGCAGTATCTTATATCGGGCATTGACAGAAGCTGTTTTGAAAAACGCTCCATTTCATATCTTGAAGTGAAATTGCCCGCTTTGATTGCGCTTCTGCATGCAACGGAATGAAAAATCCAATCAAGCTTTTCAAACATGACATCCTGCTTTTTTTCAACAAATCTGCCCGCAATTTCACTGATAACATCGGGCACATCGTCGGCTGAAAGCTCCATGGGGCATTCTCTGACAATCAGACAGCCATTGCCGAAATCCTCGGCATCAAAGCCCGACTGATTTATCAAATCAAGATTATCAATTGCCGCCGCATATTCTTCCTTTGAAAGAGTAACTGTTACGGGGAGCAAAAGAATCTGCGGGGTTCTGTCTCCGTTTTCTTCTTTCAGCTTCTCATATATTATTCTCTCATGTGCGGCGTGTTTATCAATAATAACAAGCTTTCCTTTATATTCGCAAATGATATAAGTCTTAAACGCTTCGCCGACAAGCAAGAAATCCTCCTCGCTGAAATCGGGGGAAGCTTTGATTTCTTCATTATTTTCAGTGATTTCGCTGTCAATAACAGGGGTTTGTTCCTGCTTGGCAGGCGAATTCAGGAGAATATCATCAATTTTTTCTTCACGGGCAGGCTCGTCGGTCGGAGCTGAAAATCTGACGGAAGTTATCGGCTTTTCCTGAGCCTTAACTGCAGGCTCGGGAATTGATATTTTTATTCTTTCAACTTTATCGGCAGAGGTCAGCTCTGCTTTTGACTTATCTGCGGGAATATGCTGCCAGAAATCCGTCTTTTTTGCAGGCTCGGATTTAATTCTGAGCTGTTCGGGCGGTTTCGGCGGCTCGTGATAATAATCTTTATTAATCTGCTTGATTTGTTTCGGCGTGTCGCCGGAAGCAAGAGCATTTTTGCAAGCGTAGAAAACGGCATTGAAAATCATTCGCTCATCTGAGAAACGAACCTCGGTTTTGGCAGGATGGACATTAACATCAACAAGCGAAGGATTCAGCTGAATATTGAGAACGCATGACGGGAATTTGCCGACCATAACCGAATTTTTATAGCCCTCGCTGAGAGCCGCACTACCCGTTGCGGTTTTGATAAGACGGTTATTAATAAAGAAAAACTGCATATTGCGGTTGGTTCTTGACGCAGACGGCTTTGATACAAAACCGCTGACCTTGACTCCCGAACCGACTGATTCGGCAGGAATCAGATCTTCGGCAAATTCTTTTCCGAAAACTTCTCTGATGCAGGTCAACAAATCTCCGTTTCCGCTTGTGATAAGAACCTGCTTGCCCTCTCTTATAAATCTGAAAGATATTTCGGGATGAGAAAGAGCGATTCTGTCAACAACGGCCGCAACTGCGTTTGCTTCGGAAACATCTTTTTTCAAAAATTTCATTCTTGCAGGCGTTTTATAAAAAAGGTCTCGGACAATAATTGTTGTACCTTTCGGACAGCCCGCATCGTCGAGCAAAATTTCCTCTCCGCTTTCAATAACATATCTCGTGCCGATACTTTCCGAATCCGTGCATGTCAGGACTTCAACTCTCGCAACTGCGCTGACGCTTGAAAGCGCCTCGCCTCTGAAACCGAGAGTCATTATTGAATTAAGGTCATCGGGAGATGCGATTTTACTTGTTGCATGGCTGACAAAAGCGTTTCGGATATCGTCTCTCTCTATTCCGCAGCCGTTATCCGTAATTCTGATATAAGATATGCCGCCGTTTTTGATTTCAACTGTTACGGTATCCGCTCCTGCGTCAACCGCATTTTCAAGAAGCTCCTTTACAACCGAAGCGGGGCGTTCAACAACCTCGCCTGCGGCAATAAGCTCCGCAAGCTGCTTTGAAAGAACATTAATTTTCGGCATAAAAGGAACCTCCTTATCAGTTATTTGCCTGTTTGGTCAAATCATAAAGAACACTCATTGCCTCAATCGGCGTTAAGGTGTTAACATCAATATTTTTAAGCTTTTCGACAATATCGTTTGCATTTGACGCTCCGAATGAAAGCTGAGCATTCCCGTCGTCGTAATAATCACGCTGACTGACGGGAGCTTTAAGCCCCTCGCCTTCAAGCTCTTTCAGCACTACCTTTGCTCTCTCAACAACGCTTGAAGGAACGCCCGCAAGCTTTGCAACCTCAATGCCGTAGCTGCCGTCTGCGCTTCCGGGAACGATTCTGCGAAGGAAGGTTATATCGTCTCCCCTCTTTTTGACGGCGATATTATAATTCTTTACTCCTTGAACGGTGTTTTCAAGCTCCGTCAATTCGTGATAATGGGTTGCAAAGAGCGTTTTTGCTCCGAGCTTTTTCTTATCGGCAGAAAACTCCAGCACGGCTCTTGCAATGCTCATTCCGTCAAAGGTTGAAGTTCCTCTGCCGATTTCATCAAAGATAATCAGACTTTGGGATGTTGCATTTTTTAGAATATCCGCAACCTCGGTCATCTCAACCATAAATGTTGAAGAACCCGACGATAAATCATCGGAAGCACCGATACGGGTGAAGATTCCGTCAACAACGCAAAGATTTGCCGAAGAAGCGGGAACAAAACTGCCCGCCTGAGCCATAAGGCAAATCAGCGCAACCTGACGCATATATGTTGATTTACCTGCCATATTCGGACCCGTGATAATTGCACAGCGGTTTTCTCCGCAGTCAAGCACGGTATCATTCGGAACAAACGGGAAATCTATCATTTTTTCAACAACGGGATGTCTGCCGCCGCAAATTGATATTCCGGTATCTGTGCTAATTTCGGGGCAGCAATAATTGTTTTCGGAAGCAACCTTTGCGAAAGAACAAATAACATCAAGCGCCGCAACGGCAGACGCCGTTCTCTGAATTTCATAAAGATGCTCAGCCGCTTTTTTACGAACTGAATCGAAAACCTCAAACTCAAGGCGGACAATCCGTTCCTGAGCACCGAGGACCTTGGATTCAAGGTCTTTAAGCTCCTGCGTAATAAATCTTTCGCAGTTAGTCAAAGTCTGCTTGCGTATGTAACTGTCGGGAACAAGCTCCTTGAATGAGTTCGAAACTTCTATGTAATAGCCGAAAACTCTGTTATAGCCGATTTTCAGCTTTTTGATGCCCGTTTTCTCCTGCTCTCTCTGCTGAATGTCGGCAATATAGCCCTTGCCGTTTCTGACGATATCTCGCAGAGAATCAAGCTCTTCATTGAATCCGTCTTTTATCATCTCGCCCTCACGAACTGAGAACGGCGGCTCGTCAACAATTGCTCTGTCGATAAGCGAAGCAAGGTCTTCAAGCGGAATAATTTCATTCTGCAATTCGGACAGCATTGAGCTGCGGCAGCCCGAAATCAGTGCTTTTATCTGCGGCAGACGGTTGAGAGTTGAAGAAAGCGCTTTCAGCTCTCTTGCGTTTGCGGTTGAATAGGCAATTCTTGTTATCAGCCTTTCGATATCCTGACAGCCCGTCATGGCTTCAATAACATCGTTTCTTAATGTCGGATTATCAACAAGCTCTCCGACGGCGTTATGGCGCTTTGTGATCTTCGCAATGCTAAGTAAAGGCTGTTCGAGCCATGAGCGAAGCATACGCTTGCCCATTGAAGTTTTGGTTTTATCGAGCACCCAAAGAAGTGAACCGCGTTTCTCTCGGTTGCGCATTGTTTCCGTTATTTCAAGATTTCGCAGGGTTGAGACATCAAGGCGCATAAAACTGCTCTCGCCGTAAAAATCAAGCTCCTTAATGTTTGAAAGCTCGGATTTCTGAACGCCCTTCAGATAATCCATAGCCGCACCGACTGCAATAATTGCACCCTCGGAGCCGTCAAGCGACAAATCGGAAAGCGAAGAAACCCTGAAATGTTTTATAACCGAAGCGGAAGCTTTTGAAAGGTCAAAGCATTCGTCATCGAGCAGGTCGCAGGCGGAACGGAGCCTGTTTTTAACAAAATCCGTAACCTCGCTCAGCTCAAGGACTACTGAATTAATTATTAATTCGCTCGGAGAAAATCTGCCGAGTTCATTAATAATTTTACGCTGTGAATTTTTTCTTTCAAACTGCGTTGCATGAACGCTGCCTGTGGAAATATCGGCAAAGCAAAGCCCGACGCAGGATTTATCGGCAAAAACACAGGCAAGAAAATTGTTTTTGCTCTCGTCAAGCATCGTGCTTTCAATAACGGTTCCCGGGGTCAGCACCCTTGTAACATCACGCTTAACTATTCCTTTTGCAAGCGCAGGGTCTTCCAGCTGTTCGCAAATTGCGACCTTGTAGCCCTTTGCAACAAGTCTTGCGATATATGAATCTGCGCTGTGGAAAGGTACGCCGCACATCGGCGCTCTTTCCTCCTGCCCGCAGTCTCTGCCAGTTAATACAAGCTCAAGCTCGGCGGATGCGGTCTTAGCATCGTCGAAGAACATTTCATAAAAATCGCCAAGACGAAACATCAGAATAGTATCCGGATACTGCTCCTTGACCTGAAAATACTGTTTCATCATCGGGGTAAGCTCTGCCATGAGAAATTACCATACCTTTCAAAAAATCCCGCAGGGCTGCCGCAAAAATCTGCGGCAAGCCCCGTATTTATAGAATCAGTGGCATCCGCCGCAGGTTGAGCATTCGCCGCCGCAATTGTGCTCCTCGTGAGGCTCGCAGGTTGCGGGGTCTTCACCCTGAAGACAGAGGGTAAAAATGCCCATAATATACTGCATAAGGCTGTCAATTTCAGCTCTTGCGGCATCATAAGCTTTCATGTTGGGGTTTGCCATAATCTGAGTGTAAAGCTCGCCGAATTCCTTATCGTAAGCTTCAAGCTTCTGCTCATTCTTATCCTCTTTTGCAGCCTCATGCTGGAAAGACATCTGAACAAGCTGAATTCTTGAAATGAGCTCGTTGAGAGCGTCGTCGGCTTCGTTGGCTTTCTGAGCCTCCATAAGTCTCAGATAACGCTCGTCCTGCTGAAGAAGAGCTCCGAGCTCTCTTGCTTTTGCGATTACATCCATTTTGTTTCTCCTAACTAAACTTTATTTATAATACGATAACATCGTCCGTATTAACTAAATCATTTCGCCTTTTAAAATCCAAGTCAGCGATTCAGTGACCCTGACTTCTCTGAACGAACCGATAACCGATTCTTCGCCGGGGAATTCAATCATTATATTTCCCGAAGTTCTGCCCTCTATCATGCCCGAATCGTTAACGCTCTCGCAAAGAACCCTATAGGTTCTGCCGAGCATTGAAGCGGTTCTCTGAGCCGCAATTCTCTCCTGAGCGTCGAGAAGCTCTCTGAACCATTTGCTTTTTTCTTCTTTCGGAACAGGGTCGGGCATTTTCGCCGCAACCGTGCCCTCTCTCGGAGAAAAAATAAAGGTGAACATCGATGTGAACTTTGCTTCTTCAACAAGCGAAACGGTTTCACGGAATTCTTCGTATTTTTCTCCGGGGAAGCCGACTATGACATCGCTTGTTACCGATAAATCAGGCATAACGGAATAAGCATAATTCAGAAGCTCAAGGTATTTTTCACGGGTATAACGCCTGTTCATTTCTTTAAGCACTCTGTTGCTTCCGCTCTGGAAAGGCAGATGAAGATGCTTTGCAACCTTATCGCACCGAGCCATTGTGTCAAGCAGTTCATGGGTGCAGTCTTTCGGATGAGAGGTCATAAAGCGAATTATAAAGTCTCCCTCAATGTCATTAAGTCTGCTCAGAAGCTGAGCAAAATTGCAGCCGAAATCGGGGCTTTTACCGTATGAATTGACATTCTGCCCGAGCAAGGTTATTTCTTTATATCCTTGAGCAACAAGCTGTTTTGCTTCGTTAATTATTATTTCGGGGTCACGGCTTCTTTCTCTGCCTCTGACATAGGGAACAATGCAGTAACTGCAAAAATTATTGCAACCGTACATTATCGGAAGCCAAGCCTTAAAATCGCTGTCACGGTGAACGGGAAGTTCTTCGGTTATTACACCGTCACCGTCGGGCAGTTCATAAATCTTCTTGCCCGTGCTGTAGCTGACATAAAGAAATTCAGGCAGTCTGTGAATAACATGCGTTCCGAAAACGATATCAACAAAAGGATAGCTTGTCCTTATTTTTTTTGCAACCCTCTCCTGCTGCATCAT
>JBJEQC010000253.1:0-1964 GCA_051881555.1 Acutalibacteraceae bacterium | reverse complement strand
CGGCAGAATCATAAAAATATAATTGCAGTTTATGCTGTCCGTAACCTTATAAATTGTGTTTTCCTCCGCTTTTTCTATTGTTTCGGGAACAAGGCGTCGGTAGTCCTCGCCCATGTCGAGATATTCTCTCAAGCCCCTGTCAATCATTTTCGGGGTCGGCACGGTTTCGTCAAAAATGCAGGTGTCAATGCCTGCGTTGTTCAGAATGCGGCAGAAAAAGCTCAGCTCTGCGTCATAAAACACGAAAATTACCTCCGTTTTTATCATTTACACATATATTATTGTATAATTTTTGGAAAAAATCAATACTCAGCAAAAATTTTACTAAAAATGATAAAAATATTCCTAACAAATTATAATGATTTCAATTAGAATATAGATGTAGTTATTCGTCAAATCTGACAAATAATATCAACCCATGCAAGAAAATTTATGAAAGATGAGGGAACGACCATGAAAGAAAAAACATTAAGACCCTTTGGCATGAGAGATAAGCTCGGCTATCTTTTCGGCGATTTCGGCAATGACTTCTCTTTTATCCTCTCCTCAAGCTTCCTGATGAAGTTTTACACGGATGTTATGGGCGTAAGCCCCGGAGTTGTCGGCGCAATTATGATGATAGCCCGCTTTGTTGACGCTTTCACCGATGTTGCCATGGGCAGAATCTGTGACAGAAGCAGAACCACCCCCAACGGCAAATTCAAGCCGTGGATTCTCCGCATGTGCGGCCCTGTTGCAATCGCTTCGTTCCTCATGTATCAGAGCAGCCTTGCAAACATGGGCATGACATTCAAAATTGTTTATCTTTTCATTACTTATATTCTTTGGGGCTCGGTTTTCTACACCTCAATTAATATTCCTTACGGTTCAATGGCTTCGGCAATTTCAAATGACCCCTCCGACCGTCAGTCGCTTTCAACCTTCAGAACAATGGGCGGAATGCTTGCAGGCGCTCTCGTAACGGTCGGCGTTCCTCTTGTTGCATACGATAAGATTATCGTTAACGGCGTTGAGCAGGACAGCATGAACGGCGGCAGAGTTACGATTATTGCAGGCATATTCTCCGTTCTTTCAATTGTCTGCTATCTCCTCTGCTATAAGCTCACAACCGAGAGAGTCAAGTGCGAAGCGAACGCAGAAGCAGTCAAGAATAATTCAACGCTCAAAATGCTCAAAAATGCGGTCACAAACCGTCCGCTTATTTCAATAATCGTTGCATCGATTCTGATGCTCCTTGCTCAGCTCACAATGCAGTCGATGGCAAACTATGTTTTCCCGAATTTCTACCGCAATGCCAAGGCTCAGTCGCTCTCAATGGTTATGATGGGCGCCGGCATGATGCTTGCCGCAATCCTCGTTAAGCCTCTTTCCAAAAAGTTCGGCAAGGCGGAAATCAGCTCGGTTTCAAATCTGCTTGCCGCAGTTGTCTGCTTTGCTCTCTATTTCGTCCGTCCCTCAAATGTCTGGGTTTATTCGGCGTTCCAGATGGTCTGCTGGCTCGGTCTTGGAGTATTCTCGATGGTTTGCTGGGCGCTTATCACCGATGTTATCGACTATTCGGAGCTTAAAAACGGAATCCGTGAGGACGGCTCGGTTTATGCCCTCTATTCCTTTGCGAGAAAGCTCGGTCAGGCGGCTTCGGCAGGTCTGAGCGGTCTGCTTCTTCAGATGATAGGCTACAGCCAGGAAACCATGTTTGACGAAAAGGTTGTTAACGGTATTTTTGATATCTCAACTCTCGTTCCCGCAATCGGCTTCCTGCTTCTCGGCCTTGTTCTTTGGTTCTGGTATCCTCTGCGCAAAAAGAAGGTTGACGCAAATGTTGAAGCGCTTGCCGCAAAACACGGCACGGGTAAAGAGAATTAATAATCAGCAAAAAGGAGGCATGATAAAAAGAAAGTGGTAGGGAAATCCGAGAACTCTGTGGATGTGTTATCATAGAGATAACAGAAAGACAGTGTAGA
>JBJEQC010000252.1:0-8557 GCA_051881555.1 Acutalibacteraceae bacterium | reverse complement strand
GAGCAACTGCCTTCTAAGCAGTGGGTCAGGGGTTCGAGTCCCTTCAAGCGCGCCATGCTGCGGCTTTCCAAAGCCGCAGTTTCTGTGAATGGTGGCTGTAGCTCAGCTGGTTAGAGTGCCAGGTTGTGGCCCTGGAGGTCGTGGGTTCGAATCCCATCAGCCACCCCATTAAATTGCAGTTTACGCAAAGCTTTCCGCTTTGCGTATTTTAATAAACAGACCTTTTTATATTGGGGCGTAGCCAAGGGGTAAGGCACGGGACTTTGACTCCCGCATCCGCTGGTTCAAATCCAGCCGTCCCAGCCATGTAAAAGCCTGAATTGTCTGCCGGACAATTCAGGCTTTTTACAATGATATCCGTTCCTTGCGGAACGGACGATATATTTTCAATATGAAATACGCCTGCTGCGTGTGAAATCGCTGCGGCAGTGAGTATTTTTTTCTCTTTGTGCAAAGCAGAGCCTCATTATTCATTCGGGAAATCAACCCGTCCCTTACGGTTTTACTGACGATTTCTTATTATATCGGGCTTTAAAAAAACAGGTCAGTCCGAAACGGGCTGACCTGTAAATCTTTTATTCTGTTTTTACCCCAGCAGAAAAATTATGCTTTTTTCTTTGTAACGGCTTTGATAACGATAAGCGTCAGAATCATCATTACGATACCGATGGGAAGAACGATGAACGCATTTTTAACAAAGCCTGCAATGATATAGGTTACAAACGATACCGCCGCAACGGTAAGGGCATAGGGGAGCTGAGTTGAGACATGGTTGATGTGGTTGCTCTGGCTGCCGGCCGACGCCATGATCGTTGTGTCCGAAATAGGTGAGCAATGGTCGCCGCAGACCGCACCCGCCATACAAGCCGAAATGGCAACAATCGTGAGGGGATTTGAAGCTTCAAATACGCTGAGAACAATGGGAATGAGGATTCCGAAGGTGCCCCATGATGTTCCCGTTGCGAACGAAAGGCCAACCGCAATAACAAAGATGATTGCGGGAAGAAGAGCCTGGAATGCGCCTGCACTGCCTTCAACAAGCTGAGAAATATAAATCTTTGCGCCGAGGCTGTCGGTCATGGCCTTAAGAGTCCATGCACAGGTGAGAATAAGAATTGCGGGAACCATAGCCTTGAAGCCCTCAGGGAGAGAAGCCATGGCATCCTTGAAGCTGATAACTCTTCTGATAAGAAGATATACAACTGCGAATACGATTGCAACAGCCGAGCCGATAACAAGGCCGACGGAAGCGTCGGAATTTGAGAACGCCGAAATAAAGCCTTCTCCGTCAAAGAATCCGCCCGAATAAATCATGCCGATAACGCAGGCGATAATAAGAACGATAACGGGAAGAACGAGGTCGATAACCTTACCCTTGGGGTTTGCCTTTTCGCCGTCAACCGAGCCTGAAAAGCTCTCGGCGTCGGAGGTGAACAGGTCGCCCTTTTCAACCGCATTCTTTTCGTGAAGTCTCATCGGTCCGTAGTCAAACTTCATAAGAGTCAGGGCAACCATCATTACGATGGTGAAAAGCGCGTAGAAGTTATAGGGAATAGCCTGAACGAAAAGGCTGATTCCGTTTTCTGCGCCTGCGCCTCTTGCGAAGCCTGCAACTGCCGCCGCCCATGAGGAAATGGGAGCGATGATGCAGACGGGAGCCGCCGTTGCGTCAATAAGATAAGCAAGCTTTGCTCTTGAAACCTTCTTTTCGTCGCAAACGGGTCTCATAACCGAGCCGACTGTCAGGCAGTTAAAGTAATCGTCTACAAAGATAAGGCAGCCGAGCAATATGGTTGCAAGCTGTGCGCCGACTCTTGTTTTGATATGCTTCGATGCCCAACGGCCGAACGCCGCAGAGCCGCCCGACTTGTTCATCAATGATACAAGCATTCCGAGCAGAACAAGGAATACGATAATACCCATATTGTAGCTGTCGGCAAGGCTTGAAACAAAGCCGTCAAACAGAACGTGATTGATTGCCGTTTCAAAGTTTCCGCCGGCATAAATGAATCCGCCGACAACAATACCGATAATGAGCGAGGAATAAACCTCTTTTGTGATAAGTGCAAGAACGATTGCGATTATGGGGGGAAGAAGCGAAAGAATCGTTGCATATGAGCTTATGCTTTCACGAACCTTTGTGATTGCCTGAGCCACATGGGACTCAAAGCCCGGGTCGTTTGTGAGGTTGTTTGCATAGTCGTCAACATAGGCGTGAGCAGAGTCGCCGTCGGAAAGGTCATAATCGGTTGCCTCTCCGTCAACATCAACGGAAAATACGCTTTCGGAAGCGGGAGCCGCAAGAAGCACATTTTCTTCCTCTGCCGCAAAAGCCATGCCGCAAAGCATTGCGCCGATAACGGCAATTGCCATTATTATTGCGACAAATCTTCTCTTTTTGGTCATTAAAATTCCTCCATTAATTATTAAAGCTCCGATATGCGCCACGGCTGCACATCGAAGCTTTTAAAATCAATGATTTTGAAAGATAGCGCTCCACAACCGTGACAGTCCGCAGCATATTATGCGGCGGCCCAGCAAGCTCCACCCCGGGCAGGCGGGAACCCACTTCGGCAAAAGCCCCTTTCACGCTCTCCCGTTTCCCGCAGGGAGAGAGCTACTCTTGACTTTCGCACCTCTATCATGCTTTTTTATTTACTACTTGACCTTATCACAAAGTTAATTATTTGTCAAGAATATTTTTAGTTTTTTTAACAGCAATGGAATATGTCTGAAATACAATATCTCACGCACATTCGGGCATTTTTCTCTTTGACATACGGAAGTATGCCTGCAGAGAAGAAATCCCCGACTGCACATAATCTATTGCATTTCAGATGCGGAGCAGTTTTGAGGGAGAAGATTTTCGTTCCGTCAAGGCGAAAATCTGCAGGAATACTTTGTGTATTTCAAAGATTTTTAACGCAGACGGGGCGAAAATAAGCCCCTCAAAACCATATTTATTGTTGTTAAAAAAACTATATGTTTTTTAACAAATTGCAAATTTTTTCGCTCAAAAGCGCAAGTTCATCCATTTTCAGGCTCTCAGTTCTGACCGACGGAGGGAAGCCGCATTCTTCAATTGCTCTGATAACGGTCTCCTTGGGAATACCCATCCCTGAGCTTATCGAATTTGAAGCGGTCTTTCTTCTTTGACCGAACGCCGCCCGAACCATTTTGAAAAACATCGCTTCATCGCTGATTTTTATTTCGGGTTCTTTGCGGATATTCATTCTGATAACACAGCTGTCAACCTTGGGCGCAGGCATGAACGAGCCTGCGGAAACATCAAAAAGCTTTTCCGCTTCGGAATAATAATTCACCGCAACCGTCACCGCTCCCGCATTTCTGCTCCCGACGGGGGCACAAAGTCTCTGCGCCGCCTCACGCTGAACCATAACCGTCACCGCCTCAATCGGCAGTCTGCTCTCAAGCAAAGTCATAATGACGGGTGAAGTTATATAATAAGGCAGATTTGCGCAGACATAGACGGGCATACCGCCGAATTTTTCTTCAATCAGCGCCGCAAGGTCGGTTTTGAGCACATCCTGATTGATAATCTCAACATTGTCAAAATCCGCAAGCGTTTCGTCAAGAATGGGCAAAAGCTTTGAATCAAGCTCAATGCAGACAACCTTTTTCGCCCGTTTTGCAAGCTCGGCAGTCAGAACGCCGATGCCTGCGCCGATTTCGATAACGCCGCTCTCGCCGTCAATCCCGCTCTCCTGCGCCATTCTGGGGCAGACAGAGGGATTGACGATAAAATTCTGACCGAGCGCCTTTGAAAAATGAAATCCGTGGTGTGAAAGAATATCCTTGATTGTTCCGATATCGGTTAAATTATACATCACAGCAGCCTCGTATCATTAATAATAAGCTCAAAATCGCAGCCGAGAAAAGCCGCAGATTTTTTGCAGAGCACCATTCTTTCAAGAAATATTTCAAAGTATTCCATGACGGGGCAGACAAGAGTGTCGATTTTCAGAGTCAGAACAATCAGCTTTTTATCTGCGTCAACCTCAATTCCCGAGCTGAAAACGGCATAGTTAACCCTGTCGTGAATGTCCGTATAGACCGTGTTTTTGTTGCGGACTCTCGAGGTGCGGACATCGCTCTTATCGGCAAGAATCAGAGCGGCGGCAAGCGGAGTGACGGGAGCGGCGGTTTTTTCATCGTGATGACCTATCGCCGTTGTGACCGCAATAACCTCCGAAACGGGGAAATTTCTCGCTCTGAGCAGTTCAAACGCCATGAACGCGCCGCTCTGGGCGTGGTCACAGCGGTTGACCGTGTTGCCTATATCGTGCAGAAGCCCCGCAATTTTGGCAAGCTCGCAGTCTCTCTCGCCGTAGCCGAGGGCTTCAAGAATCCTGCTCGCATCCGTGCCCGTCTTAACGGCGTGAGCCATTCCGTGCTCCGTAAATTTCAGAGCGCCGAGAACATTGTTTGCGGCTTCAACATAGCTTACTATTTCGCTGTCTTTTCTTAAATTATCATAGCTTAACAAAAAAACACTTCCTTTTGCCGTAATTATTGGCTATCCGTCTCTTGATTTTTAAAACGCTTTATTTTATAATCTAAAATAAGCATGTTTGCAACATAAAAAATTGTGGAGGGATTCCTATGTCAATTCTTGTAACGGGAGGCGCCGGATTCATCGGCTCCCACACCTGCGTTGAGCTTCTGAATGCAGGCTACGATACTATTATACTTGATAATCTCTGCAACAGCAAGAGTGAAAGTGTAAAACGAATAAAAGAAATTACGGGAAAAGATGTGAAATTCTGCGAATGTGACATCAGAGACCGCAAAGGACTCGATAAAATATTCTCGGAAAACAAAATAGACGCAGTTATTCACTTTGCAGGTCTTAAATCCGTTCCCCAAAGCTGCAAGGAACCGCTTGAATATTATGACAACAATATCGGCGGAACAGTCACTCTCTGCCGGGCAATGCGTGACGCAGGCTGCAAGAAAATCGTTTTCAGCTCCTCTGCCACCGTTTACGGCAGTGAAAATCCCTCCCCTCTCAGAGAAGATATGCCCGAGGGAAAGACAACCAATCCCTACGGCACAACAAAGCTCTATATTGAAAGAATATTAAAAGACACCTATGAAGCTGACAAGGAATGGAGCGTCTGCCTGCTTCGCTATTTCAACCCCATCGGCGCTCACAAGAGCGGCAAAATCGGCGAGGACCCCAACGGAATCCCCGCAAACCTTGTTCCTTATATCACTCAGGTTGCAATCGGCAAGCTTGACCACCTGAATGTCTGCGGCAATGACTACCCCACCCCCGACGGCACGGGTGTCAGAGATTACATTCATGTTGTTGACCTTGCGCTCGGCCATATCAAAGCGGTTGAAAAGGTTCTCGGCGAAACAGGATGCTACACCTACAATCTCGGCACGGGCAAGGGCTACAGCGTTCTTGACCTTGTTAAGGCATTTGAAAAGGCCTGCGGCAAGAAAATCAAATATGAAATCGCTCCCCGCCGCCCCGGAGACGTTGCCGTTTGCTATTCCGACCCCTCAAAGGCAAAGGAAGAGCTCGGCTGGGTTGCCGAAAGAGGCGTTGACGAAATGTGCGAAGATTCATGGCGCTGGCAGTCCCGGAATCCCAACGGATATGAGGACTGATTGATGTCTGAAATCAAAAACTACATCTGGGATTTTGACGGAATGCTCTTTGACAGCTATCCTCATATCACCTCGGCTTTTCTCAAAACTCTTGAGGAATTCGGCAAAACCGCCGATTATGACGAGGCGAAAGCCCTGCTTGAGGTTTCATTTGCAACGGCTTACGAGGTTTACGGCGTGAGCGATGAAGAGAAGGCAGTCTTTCAGAAATATGAGCATACCTATTCCCTGCGCCCTGTCGCTCTGCCGTTTGAAAACACGGTCAAAACACTTGAAGCAATCGTTAAAAGCGGAAAAAAGAACTTTTTATATACCCACAGAGGGCACGAATCGTCTCAGCACTATATAAAAGCGCACGGACTTGATAAATATTTCACCGCATATGTTGATTCATCAATGAATTTTCCCGGAAAGCCGTCGCCCGATGCGGTTAATTGGATTTGTGAAACCTACGGGCTTGACAAAGGCGAAACGCTGATGATAGGCGACAGAGAAATAGATGTTCTTTCGGGCGTTAACGCCGGCACTTTCGGCTGTCTTTTCTCAAAAAAGAAAAACCCGAAAACCGACGCCGACTTTGTTATCAGCGACATTTCTC
Source organism: Acutalibacteraceae bacterium (assembly GCA_051881555.1). Classification (GTDB taxonomy): domain Bacteria; phylum Bacillota; class Clostridia; order Oscillospirales; family Acutalibacteraceae; genus CAG-177. Next base: position 2,319 of record JBJEQC010000252.1, on the reverse strand, counting down.
AGGTTTTGGGCATTGAAGGCTACAGAATCAGAAAAGCCGATATCGGCGATGTTGAAGCGGTAAATCTCATATATAATGAGCTTTTTGATTTGCAGGAAAGCGGAAAGAATACAACGAATTGGCACAGGGGCGTTTACCCGACCAAGGAGGTTGCCGCCTCTGCGGCAAAGAACGGCAGTCTCTATGTGCTCGAAGAAAACGGCGGAATAATCGCATCGGCGATTTTCAATCGGGAACAGCTTGATGTTTACGGCGAAATAGATTGGCAGTTTGCCGCCGAGCCGTCCGAGGTCATGGTTGTTCACACGCTCTGCGTTTCTCCCCGTGCGGCGGGCAGAGGAACGGGCAGGCGAATGATCCGTTATCTGCGCAGGCTTGCAAAAGAAAGCGGCTGTAAAGTGATAAGACTTGACACATTTTACGGCAACGACCCTGCCTCGGCAATGTATGAGGGCTTGGGCTTCCGCTATGCAGGGAGCGCAGACACTCTCTTTCAGGGCGTAATCCCCGAAAAGCTTAAATTTTTTGAATATAATCTGGATGAATAATTTATATCGGAGGTATAATTATGCGGGCAGTAATAACCGTTATCGGCAAAGATATGGTCGGCATTCTCGCCAAGGTCTCAACCGAATGCTCAAACCACAACATCAATGTTCTTGAAGTTACGCAGTCGATTCTTCAGGATATGTTTGCGATGATAATGATGGTTGACATCTCAAAATCGGATATTCCCTTTACCGAATTTTCCGACACTCTCGGCAAAATCGGCAACGAAATGGGTCTTTCGATTCATGCAATGCATGAGGACATTTTCAACGCCATGCATACAATATAACGAGGTGACTTGCCATGCTTAACGCAAGAGATATTCTTGAAACGATAACGATGATTCAGGATGAACACCTGGATGTCAGAACAATAACCATGGGCATTTCGCTTCTTGACTGCTGCCACAGCGACGTTGACAGAATGTGCGAGAGGGTCTATGACAAAATCACCCGATATGCAAAGGATCTTGTTTCAACGGGAGAGCAGATTGAAAAGGAGCTCGGAATCCCCATTATAAACAAGCGGATTTCCGTCACCCCTGCCGCCATGATTCTTGCGGCGTGTGACGACAGAGACGCCGTTAAGCTTGCAAAAACGCTTGAAAAGGCGGCGGTTGAATGCGGCGTTAACTTTCTCGGCGGCTTCTCGGCTCTTGTTCAGAAGGGCTTCGGCCCCGGCGACAGAGAGCTTATCGAAGCAATTCCCGAGGCTCTGAGCGTAACCGACCACATCTGTTCCTCGGTTAACATAGGTTCAACGAAAACCGGCATCAACATGGACGCCGTTGCAATGATGGGCAAGGTTGTTAAACAGAGCGCAGAGCTGACAGCAGACAGAGACTGCATCGGCCCCGCAAAGCTCGTTGTTTTCTGCAACGCACCCGAGGATAACCCGTTCATGGCGGGCGCATTTCACGGTGCAGGAGAGCCTGACTGCGTTATCAATGTCGGCGTTTCAGGCCCCGGCGTTGTCAGAGCCGCTCTTGCCAAGGCGGGCGACTGCGACCTTACGGCGGTTGCGGATTTAATCAAGAAAACCGCTTTCAAAATAACCCGTATGGGTCAGCTCGTTGCGAACGAAGCGTCACGCAGGCTCGGCGTTCCGTTCGGAATCGTTGACCTCTCCCTTGCGCCCACTCCCGCAATCGGCGATTCGGTTGCTCACATTCTTGAGGAAATGGGTCTTGAAGCCTGCGGCTGTCACGGAACGACGGCGGCTCTTGCCCTGCTCAACGATGCGGTTAAAAAAGGCGGAGTTATGGCTTCCTCGCATGTCGGCGGTCTTTCGGGCGCATTTATTCCCGTCACCGAGGATGCGGGCATGATTGACGCCGCAAGAAGCGGTGCTCTGAGCATAACCAAGCTTGAAGCGATGACGGCGGTCTGCTCCGTCGGACTTGACATGATAAATATTCCGGGCGACACACCTCCCGAGGTTATCTCGGCAATTATCGCCGATGAAGCCGCAATCGGAATGGTCAATTCAAAGACAACCGCAGTCAGAGTTATTCCCGCAATCGGCAAAAAGGTTGGCGATGAACTCAGCTTCGGCGGACTTCTCGGCAGCGGCCCCGTTATGCCGCTTTCAACATATTCTCCCTCCAAATTCATTGCAAGAGGCGGCAGAATCCCCGCCCCGATGCAGAGCTTGAAGAACTGAACAGCGAAAAAGGAGCGGAGCAGACATGTCGGTTAATGAAATTTGCCCCTGCAAAAAGAAAAAATGCGAGAGACACGGAAACTGCGATGCCTGCCGTGCTCACCATGC
>JBJEQC010000251.1:0-8601 GCA_051881555.1 Acutalibacteraceae bacterium | reverse complement strand
TCAACGGGTTTAAGAGTTTCGGGGTCACGGTAAAGACCGATATGACCTACTCTTGCAGAAGGAACAAGGGCAAGAACGCCGTCAACCATGCCGAGACCTGCTCTGAGAATCGGAACAAACGCAAGCTTTTTGCCCGAAATAACCTTGGTTTTTGCCATTGCAACGGGAGTTTTTGTTTCAACCTCTTTAAGAGGAAGATCTCTTGTTGCCTCGTAGCACATGAGCATTGCAATTTCTCCGACAAGATTGCGGAATTCAAGAGAACCCGTTTTTTCATTTCTGAGGAAAGTCAGCTTGTGCTGAATAAGAGGATGATCCATAATTGTTACTTTTGACATAATTAAACCTCCGGATTTATTCAAAATAATAATTAAAACCTGTTTTCAAGCTCTGTTATCTGGGCAATTCTTCTTGCATGACGGTCTTCACCGCTGAAAGGAGTATCAAGAAATACATCAACAAGCTCAACTGCCTTTTCGGGCGAAACAACCCTGCCGCCGAGGCAAAGAATATTGGCGTCATTGTGGCGTCTTGTCATTTCAGCTGAGAACATGTCTGAGCAGCAGGCCGCACGGATTCCTCTGACCTTATTTGCCGCCATTGATATTCCGACACCCGTTCCGCAAAAGAGAAGCCCGAGGGTGCATTCACCGCCTGCAACGGCTCTTGCCGCCTTTTCGGCATAAACCGCATAATCAACGGAATCTGTTGAATAAGTTCCGTAATCCTTATACTCGATTCCCCGTTCTTCAAGGTGCTTGATGATAAACTGTTTGAGTTCAAAGCCTGCATGGTCACAGCCTAATGCAATCATATTTTTTCTCCCTTTCTGATTCTGAGCTCACGCTCTGCCTGTGGCAATCTGAGATATGCGGGAGCAATCAATGCAGAATCAATGAAATTATTGTTATTTAAAGCAGCAAGAGCGCTGCCGTAAGCCCTTTGATAACGCCTGTGTTCACCTGAAAGATAAACTTCGGAAAGTTCAGAACCGAAGCTTTTATAGCAAAGCTCAGCTCCGTCGCCTGCAAGATAGATTTTTTCGTTATATTCTGAAATTTCAGAGCATAAATCATCAATTGAAACAGCCTTATCCTCACAAAGGCGTGTTATTTTTGAGCCGTCTGAACGAAAAAGAGCAGTATAAACCTGATTGCACCGTGCGTCCATCGCCGCACAGACGATACACTTTTCATCAATAAAATTATAAGCAATCGATTCGAGAGTTGAAACACCTGCGCATGGTTTGTTATCTTTCATTGCAAGCCCTTTAACAGCGGCAACTCCGATTCTTATGCCCGTAAATGAACCCGGACCGATATTAACGCAAAATGCATCGATATCATCAATTTTTAAATCGGCTTGAGATAAAACATTGTCAACCATCGGCATAAGTGTTCTGCTGTGAGTTAGGGCGGCGTTAACAAAGCATTCGCTTTGAAGCTTTCCGTCTTCCGCAACGGCAACGCTTGCCGTTTTTGCCGATGAATCAACTGCTAATATTTTCAATCGATTTCAACTCCAATAATTTCAATAATTCTTTCATTACTGTTTTCAGTTTTAGATATTGTAACTTTGATGCAATCCCGCGGCAAAACGGCTTCAATGTTTTCGCTCCATTCGATTATCAGACAGCCGCCCGATTCGAGATAATCAAAATAACCGGTTGAATACAAATCATCCCAACTTGAAATACGATACATATCGAAATGATAAAGCGTTCTTTCCGCTCCTCTGTATTCATTTACAAGAGCAAAAGTCGGACTACTGACATCGCACTTAATTCCCATTCCTGCGGCAAAGCCTCTTGTGAAAGCCGTTTTTCCCGCTCCAAGCTCACCGAACATTGCAACAACAGAGCTGTCGGGCACTTTTTTACCGAGCATACTGCCGATTTTTTCAGTTTCCGCCGCACTCTCTGTTTTGAAAATCGCCATATTGCACCACCTTAACTTATTATAGCACAGTGATATCATCATTTCAACATAACTTTCAATAAAAAACACATAACTTTCGAGAAAAAATCCCGATTCAGCCGTCAGCCGAAATCGGGATAAACATTATTTCGGAAGTGAAGAAACAAGTTCACAAATGCCTAAGTAAAATTTTCTCAGCTCAATCGGATTATAAAATACTCCCATATAATCCGTGTGGTCCATTGATTCAATAACGGGCATGACATTCCAGACGCCCTTTTCAATATTATTTTCATCAAAATCCTTGTGAGGTTCTCCGTCGGGATACAGGGCAGAAACGGTACTTACGATTCCGTCATTGATCTGCCAGCTTTCATCGGTGGGAATTCCCATTTGCTCGTCTTTGTCAAATTCACAAATGCCCGGAGAAGTCAAAAAGAAAAGCGGATTCATTGTCGGCTCGGGATAAAGCTTGCCTGTTATCGGGCTTTCAAAAACACATTCCGAGGAATAAGAAAAATAATAAACATTGTCAAGAATTTTAATTCTTTCATTGGCTTCAGCCGCACCTTTTAAAGTCAAATCATAGTATGCCGAATCCTGTGAATTCATCATTTCTTTTATTAATTCCGTATCAAAATTGCCCTCAAAGCCGTCTTCGGGATAGTCTGTTAAACCGAACTGTTCAAATTGAATATCCCAAAACGGACGGAGTGCTGTATTATCAAGAACACCCCAAATGTAATAAAAGGCATAGAGAAACATTCTGATAACCGTATTGTTCTCTTTATCTGCCGCAACAGAGCCGTTATGCGGAGCGGAAAGCGTTGAAACAGAAAAAATATAGTCACCTTTTCCGCCTTTAAACAAATCGGAAGCATCTGAACAAGCCGCAACTTCTTCGGGTGCGCCGTATTCAAGAAGAGAAGCAAGCAAGCGAACCGTAACACCGCCCATGCTGTGTCCGACAAGGTTTATTTTTATTATTTCTCCGTTTTCATCTGTTTTTCCGAAAGTAGGACAAAGAGGTTCTTTATAAGTTCTGCCGTATCGTGAGTGACCGTATTTTTCAGAGTGAGCGGCGCCGTAATCAACGGTTGTTCCCATCAGCTGAGCATAAAGCTCGCAGGCTCTGTCCCATGCCGAAGATGCTCCGCCAACGCTTGCAGTATAAACATCATATCCTTGTTTTTCAAGATATTCCGGAATGCTACCGCCGGTCGTACCCCAATAGGGCATCAATTTGTCAACTCCCTGAGCTTCGCCCCAGCCCATCAATCCGTGAACAAATACAAAAGGATAATCTGTTCCGCTTTCTTCATTGACATTAACTGCAAAAACAGATGTTGAGAAAGAGAGCGCACAAATAACAGCGCAGAGAAAAACTGCAATAATTTTCTTAATCATAAATCCAACCTCCTTGTTAAATCTTAACATGAAGATTTATGTTTGTCAATATTTATACATATTTATTAAGAATTATAGCTGTTAAAAATTTAAGCTCCGTGTCAAAAACACAGAGCTTAAAGATCATTTAATTTTAACAATTGAATTAACCATGTCGGGAGCATTGGTTATTATTCCGTCAACACCGCAGTCGAGAAGTTTTTTAACCGATTTCGGCTTATCAACAGTCCACGGATTAACGCCGACACCTGCTTCGTGAAGCTTTTTAACATAAGCTTTTGAAACAAGTGAATAATGAGGATGAAGATAATCGGCTTTTATTTCCTTCGCAAATTTGACATAGCCGAATATCATCTTTTGATAACAAATCTTTCTGTCAGGGCTGTAGAGAAATCCGGTTTTGCATTTAGCGTCAACTCTTTTGCATTCAACAAGCAGTTCGGGGCTGAAGCTTGAAATAAGCAGTTTATCAAAAAGCGAATGTTCCTTAACTGCCGCAATAGTTTTTGAAACGATATCCTTTTCTCCGTTGAGAGGCGTTTTAAGCTCAATGTTCATAATTTCGATATCCGCAGTTTCGCAAAGAGAAAGAAATTCATCAAGAGTCGGGATTTTCGTTCTTTTAAATTCATCGCTGAAATAAGAGCCGAAATCATACCGGCGAAGCTCCTCAAGAGTTTTTGAGGCTATCTCCCCTGTTCCGTTTGAGGTTTCGTCAATCGTGTAGTTATGGCAGATAACGGGAACGCCGTCCGCTGTCATATGAACATCGGTTTCAAAGCCGTCAACACCTATTTCCAACGATTTTTGAAATGCAGGGATAGTGTTTTGAGGGGCACGAAGATTTGCGCCTCTATGAGAAATTACCTTGCAATCGGCCATTTCAAATCACCTTCATAAAAAATTTATTCAAATAAAGTACAGCCCATTTCTTTAAAGCGGGCAATCATTTCATCGGCTTTCTCTCTTGTTAAACCGAAATAATCGCAAAGGCAATCAATGCACATAAACTCCTCTGCGCCTCGGTTAACCATCTTTTTATGAAAACCGATATCATCATTTGTCAATTCCTTTTCGCACGTAATACAGTATTCCATATCACTTTGAGACCTTGCAGATAAAGCATTCACAGCCGTGAGCTTCAACTTCAATTCGCATAAATTCTTTCTTTATGCCGAGATTAGCTCCCGAAAAAACATCAATCATTTCAAGGCCGTAGCCGGATGCGGCGGGTATGCCGAGATTCTCAAAAAAGAAATTGATTTTTGAATCATTTTCTGAAAGGTTGACAAAAAGAATTGCAACCTCATTGTCAGAAAGAAGCTTTGCAAAGACAAGGCGATCCTTGCCCTGCTTTGAAACAACAAACGCAGGTCTTGCTTCTTCATCCTGATTAATACGGATAAGGCGTTTATTTTTAACAAGTTCAAGCATGTTATTGTTGAGCGTTCTGATGTCTCCGCCGAGCATAAGTGGAGCGCTGAACATGCACCATATTGCAAACTGAGTTTTATAATCGGTATCATTGCAACCGCATGAACCGACATTTCCTTTGCCGTACATGCCGATAGTCAGCATATCGATATCATTGAAACAGCCGGGTGCGGAATAAGCAAGGTTTTCAATCTGACTTGTTGAGATATCACGCATTGAAGCAAAAGAATCGTTTATATCTCCCGTTGAACGGTACATATGAGCACCTGCAGAACGAATCCATGTGTTAACATCGTCACTTCCCCAGTTACATGCAGAATAAAGAATCTCTCTGCCGCAGGCTCTGAGTGCCATGCCCATTTTTCTGTAAAGCAAAGGTCCGTTTGCGCTGTCGGGCTTAAAACAAAAATCATATTTCAGAAAATCTGCGCCGTATTCAGCAAAGGTTTCTGCATCAAGAAATTCATGGTCAAAGCTTCCGGGATAATCGGCACATGTTCTTGTGCCTGCGCATGAATACATTCCGAATTTAAGACCTTTTGAATGAACATAATCGCTGACAGCTTTCATTCCGTTGGGGAATTTAATCTTATCGGGAACGATTTTTCCGCTTTCAGGGTCTCTCTCCCTTTCGCTCCAGCAGTCATCTATAACAAGATATTCATATCCTGCGTCAAGCAGACCCTTTTCGACCATTGCGTCTGCAGTTTCTTTTATAATGTTTTCGTTTATGTTTTCTCCGAAGGTATTCCAGGTGTTAAAGCCCATGGGCGGTGTTTTTGAGAGCATTATAATTCCCCCTTAGTTTCTTTGGTTTAAGTTTATCACATGAATATTTACTTTTCAAGTATTTTACAAAAATAATAATCAAACAGTTTGACACATTAAATAATTGATGATAAAATAAAAACAATCAAAAAATGAAAGGTGATTTCGGTTATGAGTATGAAAGATTACGAATTTTGGTTTGTTGTCGGCAGTCAATTCCTTTATGGCCCCGAGGTTCTTGAAACCGTGGCTTCAAGAGCGTCTGAAATGGCCGAAAAAATGAACGCAAGCGGAGCTTTGCCCTGCAAAATTGTTTATAAGGTTACGGCTAAAACACCCGAAGAAATTGATAATGTTGTTAAAGAGGCAAACTTCTGCGATTCATGCGCAGGAATCATAACATGGATGCACACCTTTTCGCCTTCAAAAATGTGGCTTAACGGTCTTAAAAATCTTCAAAAGCCTTATTGCCATTTTGCAACACAGTATAACCGTGACATTCCAAATGAAGAAATTGATATGGATTTTATGAATCTTAATCAGGCTGCTCACGGTGACAGAGAACACGGCTTTATTGCCGCAAGATTAAGAATACCCAGAAAAGTTATTATGGGCTATTGGCAGGATGAAAAGGTTCTTTCCGAGCTTGGGAAATGGATGCGTTCGGCAGTCGGAGCAGCTTTTTCAAAGAAGCTTAAAGTTATGCGTTTTGGCGACAATATGAGAAATGTTGCAGTCACCGAGGGCGACAAGGTCGGAGTTCAGGAAAAGCTTGGTTGGCAGGTCAACACATGGCCCGTCGGAACGCTTGTTGAATATATCAACTCGGTTTCAGAGAGTGAAGCAGATGCACTTGTTGAAGAATACAAGTCAAAATATGAAATGGCAACCGATAATATTGCCGCAGTTCGCTATCAGGCAAAGGAAGAAATCGCAATCAAGAAAATGCTCGATGAGCAGGGATGCAAAGCATTTTCAAACACCTTTGAGGATCTTTACGGCATGGAACAGCTCCCGGGTCTTGCAAGCCAGAGGCTTATGGAACAGGGCTACGGCTACGGCGGCGAGGGAGATTGGAAAGTTTCCGCAATGACTGCTGTTATCAAAGCAATGACCGAAGGCATGAACGGCGGAACGGGATTCATGGAGGATTATACATATAATCTTGCACCAGGATCCGAATATTCGCTCGGCGCACATATGCTTGAAGTCTGCCCCACTCTTGCGTCGGAAAAGCCGAGAATTGAAGTTCATCCTCTCGGAATCGGCGGCAAAGGTGACCCCGCAAGACTTGTTTTTGAAGGAAAAGCAGGCAAAGCCGTTGTAGTCAGCCTCGTTGACATGGGCGGCAGGCTCAGAATGATTTGTCAGGATATCGAATGCGTTAAGCCGATTCTTGATATGCCGAATCTTCCCGTTGCAAGAGTTATGTGGAAAGCAATGCCAGACCTTTGCACAGGCGCTGAATGCTGGATTATTGCCGGAGGAGCACATCACACCGTTCTTTCTTACGATGCAGACGCTGTTATGCTCCGTGATTTCGCAAGAATGATGGATATTGAATTTGTTCATATTAATAAAGATACTACTCCCGAAAGTCTTGAGAACGAACTGTTTCTTAATGACCTTGCATGGAAGCTTAAATAATCAGGTGGTTAACATGGAATACAGATTCGCAGATAAAAATGACACCGCTCTGATTCTGGAGTTTATCAAAGAGCTTGCGGAATATGAGAATATGTCAGACGATGTGGTTGCAACTCCTCAATTACTCGAAGAATGGATTTTTGAAAAGCAAAAAGCAGAAGTCATTTTTGCCCTTGAAAACGGCAAAGAAGTCGGTTTCGCTCTGTTTTGCTATAACTTTTCAACCTTTCTCGGCAAAGCGGGAATTCATCTTGAGGATTTATTCGTAAAGCCTGAATACAGAGGAAAAGGCTACGGAAAAGGATTGCTCATTCAGCTTGCGAAAATAACCGAAGAAAGAAAATGCGGCAGACTTGAATGGTGCTGTCTTGATTGGAACAAGCCGAGCATTGATTTTTATCTTTCGATGGGTGCCGTTCCACTTGATGATTGGACAATTTACCGTGTAACAGGCAAGGCATTAAAAGATCTTGCAGGAAAATAACATAAATAAACCTATAGTTGCGTGATAGTTGGTGGAAGCAACCGCTCCTGTTTGGTATAATTTAATTACCAAAAAGAAAGAGGTGTCATAAAATGAATTTTCCAATCAACACTTTTGTTTTTCTTTTGCTTTCATTGCTTATTTTCGGAACGCTGATTTATTTAGTAATTTTGCTGATTAAAGCTCTTAGAAAATACCTGAAAGCAACAGATGTTATCAAAGAGAAAAGCATTATTAAAAAAACTCTCGGCGAAACAATAAAGGAAAACAGAATCAGATGCAAAATGACTCAAGAATTTGTTGCTGAAAGCATCGGAGTCAGCCGTCAGGCTGTTTCAAAATGGGAAAGCGGTGCGTCAGACCCGAGCACCTCAAATTTGCTTTCTCTTGCCAAGCTTTTCAATATTTCATCCGAGGAACTGCTCAAAGACATTAATAACAGCTAAAAGGAATCAGCTCGGAAACGGATTATAAATGCCGTCTCCGAGCTGATTTTCTATTATTCACTTAGCCTGATATTATTCTGCTTCAAGATTACTCATTGCAACCCAGCCGTATTCGCCGTTATACTTGATTTGAAGCCATTTCTTTCCGTTATCCGCTCTCTCTGTTGAATAGCCGATAACAATATCGCCGTAATCAAGCTCGCCGAGAAGGTCATAATCTGCGCCTGCACCGGATCTGATGTTTGCGCCGTCACTTGAAGTAACTTTATATTTGCCCATTGTGTTTTCTTCGGGCTCAGTTGTTGTCGGCGGAGCAATCTGAACGGTTACATTAACGCCGTTAAAGGTTTTAATAGCCTCACCGACAAGAATAACGCCCCATGTTCCGCCTTTCTGAGCAATGAACACACCGTCGCTGCCGGGCATGATATTATCATATTCAATCGGAACAACAATATCATTCTCAAGATTGATAATACCCATCTTGCCGTCTTTCTTA
>JBJEQC010000250.1:0-8610 GCA_051881555.1 Acutalibacteraceae bacterium | reverse complement strand
CGGAGCCATTGATGTATGTTGAATTCGCAATAATGACAATTTCAGTCATTGCGGCATTTTTGATTTTCCGTTACTATAGTAAAAACGGAAATAAGGCGGATAACAATAATTCCAATATGTAAAAATAATACGCCCGTTTACAGCCGATTGCGTGAAACTGATTTAACTGCGCATCGTTTCAGAAATTTCCATCGGCTGAAAACTAAAAATTGACTTATTATTCCAATTATACATTAAAATCAAGAGTTTTTCAAAAAAACAGGGGTGATTTATGTTGATTTTTATTCACGGAGCGGTTGCCGGGCTGTTTATTATTTTAGATTTAGTAGGGGCGACCCTGTGTGGTCGCCCGTTTTTAGGTACACGGTAGGGCGGGGGCTTGCTCCCGCCGTCCATCATTTACGCACAATTGTTGGTTTGTAAGGCATTACCTACCGGACCAATCAATAAGCCTGAACAATTCAGCCAATCTGAAAATCATCATAAACCATCGGTAACACGGTAGGGGCGAACTGCGTTCGCCCGCTTGAAAAAGCCCAATATCAACGCAATTACCTCGTAGGGAACGCTGTCCTCAGCGTTCCGCCACCTCATCCGTCACTTCGTGACACCTTTTCCTCAAGGAGAAGGCGATAACGGCTCGGTTTATTCGGGACGGGTGACCCGTCCCCTACGGTCGCCGTCTGAAAATGCACAAATTAACGATAAATCAGTAGGGTTCGGCGTCCCCGACGAACCGATTCGCCGCAGGCGAATAATAAAAAATCCATTTTGGGACGATGTGGGCATCGTCCCCTACAAATTGATAATTCGGCAAAAATCGTAGGGACAACCCTTGCGGTTGTCCGTGAAAATGAATCAAATTCAACGGAACGCCGGGGACGGCGTTTCCAACGAAAAAAGCGTTATGTTTAAATAATTTTGTGTGAATTAACAGGCGGGCGAACACAGTTCGCCCCTACGGTGTTGCCGATAATTTCTGTTGTTTTTACGGAAATACAGTATTTATCTGATTTGGCACCCTCGTGAGGGAGGCAAATAAAACAATCAGCTTTTGCGGAGCAATTATAATGGTCATAGGCGGAGCCTATTCTTGTAAAAAAGCGGATTAATAATTACATTATAAAACCAAGACAAAAGAGAGCCGAATATGTCGGGTAAATTGTTCCGGAAAATGATATGCTGTTATCACAGCAGGAGGTGATGAGCATGGAATGGTCTGAAGCGATAAGCGAAGCAATAGACTACATCGAAAAAAATATCACTGAAGATATAACGATTGAGGATATAGCGGGGCATGTGTTTATTTCTCCCTATTATTTTCAAAAGGGCTTCAGCCTGCTCTGCGGAATAACCGTTTCGGAATATATCCGCAACCGGCGGCTTGCTTTAGCCGGCAATGAGCTTGCCGCAGGAGAGAGCAGAGTTATCGATGTTGCCTTAAAATACGGATATGACACTCCGGACAGCTTCGCCAAAGCGTTCACCCGATTTCACGGCATCACACCTTCCACGGTGCGAAAGGAGAAAAGTATGCTTAAGTCCTTTGCACCGCTGAAAATCAAAATTTCGTTGGAGGGCGGATATATTATGGATTACAAAATCACCAAAAAAGACAGCTTCACGGTTCTCGGAGTTTCCGAAAAATTTTCATATGACGGAGCGAAAGAGAAAATTCCTGAATTCTGGAAAAATCACTTTGCAAACGGCGGCGGAAAGCATGTTTGCGGCATGTTCGGCATAAACATTGACGAAAACATGGGGGGCACGGAATTTGAATATCTGATTGCGGATCTCTATAATCCGATTGCCGAAATCCCGGAGGGCTTTGTCACCAAGGTTATCCCTGCATTCACATGGGCGGTTTTCCCCTGCAAGGGAGCAATGCCCGAATCGCTTCAGAATGTCAACGAGAAGATTTTTTCCGAATGGCTTCCTGCGCTGAGAGATTATGAGTTTGCGGCGGGCTACTGCATTGAAATGTATGATGATCCGTCAAAGTATCCCGGCGGAACGGGCGACGAAAACTACTATTCGGAAATATGGATTCCGGTAAAGAAAAAGGCAGAGTAATATAAAAACAGGCACCGCTTGCGGATTGCAAACGGTGCCTGAACTTTTTACTGATATCTGAAATTAAAATGTTCCGTCATTGATAACAACATTGAGCAGGTCGGGGAGCATAATGAAGAATTTGGGGAGCCAGACGCCGAAAGCGTAGCCTGCAAGACCCATGAAGCTCGGAATAACGCCGAGATAATATTCAACATCGCTTGTGGTGTTGTCGCCCGTGTAAGTGATTTTATTCTGACCGACTTCCTTTTCAAGAACAAATTCATCATGGCAGGTGATGATTTCGTTGCCCTGCTCGTCGGGCTTGTCGGCTAAAATATATGACTTAAAGGTGAGCTTTCCGCCGTCAATCGAAATGCCGTTGAAGCAGCCGCCGATGTTGGTCTGCTTGGTCTGCTCCCAATCCTCGCCGTTCCAATAGTTGCCGTAATTATCCTTCTGAATGGTCAGAGCGGCGATGAAATCGGTGTCAAGAAAATGATTTGCAAGGAATGAACGAACCTCATATCTCTTTGTGCCTGCCGTGCCTGCAAGAACATAAACCGTGCCGTCCTCGCTGACCTTATTGCTCTTGAGAGCCTTGGTGCGGAGATACTGATGGTCGTGACCGCTCATAACGAGGTCAACATCGCACTTGTCGAGAACCTTGGTCAGAGACTTCTGAAGATAGAGAGCGTCGGGCCATTTGCCGTCCTTGCCGAGGGTGTAGGGCGATTTGTGCATGCAGACGATTTTCCAATCCTTATCGGTTGAGTTCATATCGTTTTCAAGCCATTTGAGCTGAGCGATTGAGATTGAAAGCAGGTCGTTGGTGTTGAGAACTGCGAAATGAGCGTTGCCGTAATCGAATGAATAGTTAACGCCGTTGAGGGTCTGAACGCTTTCGCTTGTGTCAAGGTTGAACATATTTTCAAACCAATGCCATACGCCCAGGCCGTCATGGTTGCCCGTGATGGGAGCAAGAGTTGTGCTGCGGTTTATCTCTGACATTGCGGTGTCATAGAAGTTCCATTCTTCGTTGGTGCTGTCATTTGTGAAGTCGCCGAGGTTAACCATGAATTCGGCACCGGGAACGGTGCGGAAAGCCGCATCAACGGTTTTTGCGCCTTTTTCAAAATTTTCAAGGCTGCTTGCCTGAATATCGGCAATTGCGATAAATTCAAAGCTGCTGTCGCCGTTGTCGGTTACAAATGTGCCGTAATCGCTGAAGGTTGTTCCGTCGCCGACACGGTAAGAGTATTTCTTGCCGGGAGTGAGACCGCTGACTACAGCCTTGTGAACGAAATAGCCTTCCCATTCAAAAACATTGCTGTATTCAATTGCGGGAGCAGAAGTTTCCTCGGCAAAGTTTGATGCGGATTCGCTGATTTCAACAACGCTTGCGGTGTTTTCCGCCGTATACCAGCAGATACCTCTTGAGGTTGAGGTGTCTCCGTTAACGGTAACGGAAATGCGGAACGGAGTTGCGCACGAAACGATTTCTTCACCCTCAGCCGAAGCGCAGAGAGCCGTGCCGCCCGTGAGCAGAGAAATGCAGAGAATAATGCTGATGATTTTCAGAAGATTCTTTTTCATTTGTTTCTTTTTCCTTTCATTTTATAAATAAAAGCGTATTCCGATAGATTTTCTCTTTCGGAAATTTGTTTGCAAATTATGCAAGAGGAATATTTATGTCATATTCGGGGAGCCATTCACCTTTTGCAAAATTTCTGGCTCTGAAAAGAACTCTGTCTGCATAAACCTCAACGAAGAAGCCGATGCCTGCTTCGTTATAATCGCCGTCTTTGTTATTGATGCAGAGAGAGGGAAGATTAATTGAATGAGCCTCGCCGATTCTTTCATATGTATACTTGCCGATGCCCGTGTGAAGATGACCCGTGATGAAAAATACATTGCCGTAGGGGCTGAGGATTTCTTTCAGCTCGTCGCTCTGTTCGCCGACGCTTCCTGCGGAGTCAATCGGGCTGTTCCAGGTGTCGGGCAGACCGTGCATATCTTTAAGGCATTGATGATTAATGACAAATACGGGCTTGCCGCTGTCTTTTTCAGCTTCAAGCTCGGATTTGAGCCATGCAAGCTGAGCATCGCTGAGATAAGCCTCTTCAAATTCGGTTCTGTCTGAACCGAGAACGATGAATTTAACGCCGTTTACCTCTTTTGAATAGCTGAGAGAGTCAATATCGTAATTATCGTCGGTGTTGAGAGAGTTTGCAAAATCAAAAAATCTTGCGGTGCTCTGCTTATATAATCTGATTCTCAGGTCATGGTTGCCCGATGCCATGATGTATTTGCAGTCAAGACCGTTGATGCCGTCATAAATCAGCTTATATTCCTCTGCAAGACCGTTTTCGGCGATATCGCCCGCCATAACAAGAGCGTCAAAGCTGTTGTTTTCGTTTTGAATATCTTCAGCGGCGGAAATAAAGGTTGCATATCTTGAAAAAAGATAATTTGAAACCTGGGGATCTGCCCAAGCGACAAAGGACATTTCAACTTCATCCGACTGAGGCTTGACGGGAGCGTCGGCGGCGGGAGTCTGAACCGAAACCGAGCCGAGCGAAAGCAAAGCTGAGAAAATGATGCTGAAAAGCTTTAGCATAAATGCCTGAATTGCTGAAACTGACAATTGAACCACCCTTTTCATTTTTATGGTTATTTATAACTAATTCTATCATCTAAACCCGTGAATGTCAAGAATTGATTGCCCCACGGCAGGCAAAACCGTCGGCAATCCGGAATAATAATTAAAAATACGAAATTAACAGGTTTATACAAATAAATTTCAAAAAAATTGTAGATTTTGGAATAATTAAAGGTTTACAAATTGAAATAAAAGTGTTAGTATAATGGTTGGTGTTTTTTACTTTCAAATCACTGCACAAGGTAAAATAGTTTAGGAGGAAAAAGACTATGGCAAGAAAAAAGAAGACCATGGACGGCAACAACGCTGCGGCATATGTGTCCTATGCGTTCACGGAAGTAGCCGGTATTTATCCGATTACCCCGTCAAGCCCCATGGCAGACTATGTTGACCAGTGGTCGGCACAGGGTCAGAAGAATATTTTCGGAACAACCGTTAAGGTTGCAGAAATGCAGTCAGAGGCAGGCGCAGCGGGAACCGTTCACGGCTCTCTTGCAGCAGGCGCTCTTACCACAACCTACACAGCTTCTCAGGGACTTCTTCTGATGATTCCCAATATGTATAAAATTGCGGGCGAGCTGCTTCCCAGCGTTTTCCATGTTTCGGCTCGCTGCGTAGCTTCTCACGCTCTTAACATCTTCGGCGATCATTCAGACGTTTACGCTTGCCGTCAGACGGGCTTCGCAATGCTTGCCGAAACCAATCCGCAGGAAGTTATGGACCTCGGCGCAGTTGCTCACCTTGCGGCTATCAAGGGCAGAGTTCCTTTCATCAACTTCTTTGACGGTTTCCGTACTTCACATGAAATCCAGAAGATCGAGCTTTGGGACTATGAGGATCTCAAAGAGATGTGCGACATGGACGCTGTTGAAGCTTTCCGCAAGAGAGCTCTCAACCCCGAGAGACCCGTTATGCGCGGTTCTCACGAAAACGGCGACATCTTCTTCCAGCACCGTGAAGCCTGCAACAAGTATTATGACGCTCTTCCCGCTGTTGTTGAAGAATACATGGATAAGGTCAATGCAAAGCTCGGCACAAACTATAAGCTTTTCAACTACTATGGCGCTCCCGATGCTGAAAAAGTTATCGTTGCCATGGGTTCAATCTGCGATGTTGCAGAGGAAGTTATCGACTATCTCACCGCTAAGGGCGAGAAGGTCGGCCTTGTCAAGGTTCGTCTTTACAGACCGTTCTCGGCTGAAAAGCTTGCTGAAGCAATCCCCGCAACCTGCAAGAAGATTGCTGTTCTTGACAGAACCAAGGAGCCCGGCTCACTCGGCGAGCCCCTTTATCTTGATGTTGTTGCCGCTCTTTCGGCAACAGGCAGAAACGATATCAGCGTAATCGGCGGCCGTTACGGCCTCGGTTCAAAGGATACTCCTCCCGCAAGCGTATTTGCAGTTTATGAGGAGCTTTCCAAGGACGCTCCCAAGCATCAGTTCACCATCGGCATCAACGATGATGTTACTAACCTTTCACTTGCTGAGAAAGAAGCTCCCAACACCGCAGCAGAAGGCACAATCGAGTGCAAGTTCTGGGGTCTCGGCGGCGACGGAACCGTTGGCGCAAACAAGGACTCAATCAAGATCATCGGCGACCATACCGACAAATATGTTCAGGCATATTTCCAGTATGACTCAAAGAAGACCGGCGGTATCACCATTTCTCACCTTCGTTTCGGTGACAAGCCCATCAAGAGCCCCTACTATATCAACAAGGCAGACTTCGTTGCCTGCCACAACCCCTCATATGTTGAAAAAGGCTACAAGATGGTTAACGATGTTAAGCCCGGCGGCGTATTCCTTGTTAACTGCCAGTGGGATGCCGATGAGCTGAGCGCAAAGATGCCCGCAGAGGCAAAGCGCTACATCGCTAAGAACAACATTCAGCTTTACACAGTTAACGCTATTGATATAGCTGCAGAAATCGGTCTCGGCAAGAGAACCAACACCGTTCTTCAGTCAGCATTCTTCGCTCTTTCAAAGGTTCTTCCCGGCGATGAAGCTATCGGCTACATGAAAGAGAAGGCCCAGAAGTTCATGAAGAAGGGCAAAGAAATCGTTGAAATGAACGAAAAGGCAATCGACGCAGGCGCAACCGCTTTCGTTAAGATTGATGTTCCCGCTGACTGGGCAAACGCTCAGGACGCAGCCGCTCCCGCAACCGAGAAGGGCCCCGCAAAGCTTGTCAAGATGGTTGACAGCATCATGAAGCCCGTCGGACTCATGAACGGCGATTCACTTCCCGTTTCAGCATTTATTGACCATGCTGACGGTACCTTCGAGCAGGGCGCTTCCGCTTACGAGAAGAGAGGCGTTGCAGTTATGGTTCCCGCATGGAACGGCGCAACCTGCGCACAGTGCAACAAGTGCTCCTATGTTTGCCCGCACGCAACAATCAGACCTTATGCTCTTACTGCTGAAGAAGCAGCAGCCGCTCCCGCCAACGCAATCATCGTTGACAAGAAGGGCAAGGGCAAGGATTCTTATAAATACACAATGGCTGTTTCTCCCCTCGACTGTATGGGATGCGGCGTTTGCGTAGGCGTTTGCCCGACCAAGTCGCTCAAGATGGTTCCCAGAGAGAGCCAGGATGCAATGCAGCCCGTATTTGACTACATGGTTGAGAATGTTACCGTTAAGGCTGACCTTGCCGACAACACCGTTATCGGCAGCCAGTATAAGACTCCGCTTCTTGAGTTCTCAGGCTCATGCGCAGGCTGCGCCGAGACCTCATATGCCCGCCTTATCACTCAGCTCTTCGGCGACAGAATGTATATTTCAAACGCTACAGGCTGTTCATCAATCTGGGGCGGCCCCGCAGCAACATCACCCTACACCGTTAACAAGAAGGGTCACGGCCCCGCTTGGGCAAACTCCCTGTTTGAGGATAACGCTGAGCACGGCTTCGGCATGTACCTCGGTCAGAATGCAATCCGCAACAGCCTTATCGCAAAGGTTAAGGAAGTTGCCGCAGCAGAGTGCGCTTCAGAAGAAGTTAAGGCTGCCGCAAATGCATATCTTGACACAGTAAACGACGGCGCAGCAAACACCGCCGCAACAGAAGCTCTCGTTGCAGCTCTTGAAGGCGTTGACTGCGACACCTGCAAAGAGATTCTTGCAAACAAAGAGTATCTTGCCAAGAAGTCCGTCTGGATCTTCGGCGGCGACGGCTGGGCTTATGATATCGGCTTCGGCGGCGTTGACCATGTTCTTGCTTCCGGCGAGGATGTTAACATCATGGTATTCGATACCGAGGTTTACTCAAACACCGGCGGTCAGGCTTCAAAGGCTTCCAACATCGGCCAGGTTGCTCAGTTCGCAGCAGCAGGTAAGGCAGTTGCAAAGAAGAGCCTTGCAGAGATCGCAATGAGCTACGGTTATGTTTATGTTGCTCAGATCGCTATGGGCGCAGATCAGAACCAGACAATCAAGGCTCTCACCGAGGCTGAAGCATATCACGGCCCCTCAATCGTTATCGCATACGCACCCTGCGAAATGCACTCGATCAAGGGCGGCATGGTTAACTGCCAGGCTGAAATGAAGAAGGCTGTTGACTGCGGCTACTGGAACATGTTCCGTTACAATCCCGCACTCAAGGCAGAGGGCAAGAATCCGTTCACAATCGACAGCAAGCCCGCTACCGCAAGCTACAGAGACTTCATCATGGGCGAAGCACGTTATTCATCGCTCACACGCTCATTCCCCGAGAGAGCAGAGTCACTCTTCACTCTCGCTGAGAAGACCTCCGTTGAGAGATATGAGCATCTCCTCCGTCTCAAGGATCTTTATGCTCCCAAGGCTGACTGATTAACGCTCTGAAAGCTTAACAGATAATATTAATCCCCGTTTCGGCTTCGTCTGAAGTCCGAGACGGGGATTTTTGCAATTGAAACC
>JBJEQC010000249.1:0-8756 GCA_051881555.1 Acutalibacteraceae bacterium | reverse complement strand
GAGCCTGCGCCGAGAGACAGCGGAGTTGCCGCCGAAAGCGAATGCAGTCTTGAAGTGCTCGATTCAAACTTTCAGAATGTTGCACTAACGCATATTCTTGAAAAAGAACATAAAGGAATTCTGACGGGTTCGCCGCTGACCGATGTTAAAATCGTTCTGACCGCAGGGCGTTCCCATTTAAAGCACACCGAGGGCGGCGACTTCAGAGAGGCGGTTTACCGTGCCGTGCGTCAGGGGCTTGAAAAAGCGGATAATATTCTGCTTGAGCCTTATTATTCATTCACTCTGCGTGTTCCCGTCGATTATGTGGGCAGGGCGATTTCGGATATTCAGCGGCTCTGCGGAGAATTTGACCCGCCCGAGATGACGGAGGAATATGCAACTATCAAGGGATGTGCTCCGGTTTCGGAATTTATGGACTATCCCCGTGAGGTTACGGCATACACGGGCGGCAGAGGCTCGGTTTCGCTGAGCGAAAACGGATACCGACCGTGCCATAACGCCGCCGAGGTGATTGAAAAAATCGGTTACGAAAAAGAAAGAGACCTTGAAAACCCGTCGTCTTCGATTTTCTGCTCCCACGGAGCGGGCTTTGAGGTCAAGTGGCAGGATGTTGACCGAATGAGACACATAAAAGACTGAAAAATTGCAGATACAAAAGGAGAAGTGACAGAAATGGCAAAAATAATCGGAGAAAAAATCGCCAATATCCCTTGGCAGGAGAAGCCGCAGGGCTGGCGTTATCCCGTTTGGCGCTACAGTGCAAATCCCATCATAACAAGAGATAATCTTTTTATGGCAAACAGCATTTTTAATTCGGCTGTTGTTCCTTACGGCGACGGCTTTGCGGGGGTTTTCAGAGTTGACTATTATTCCCGTGACCAAAGGCTTGTTACGGGCTTCAGCAAGGACGGCATTAATTGGGAGCTTGACGAAAAGGTGATTTTTGAGGGCTACGACCCGAGACTTTGCCTGCTTGAGGGCAAATACTATCTCTCATGGGTCAATCACACGCCCCACGGCACAACCATAGGCATAGCTTACACAACCGATTTCAAAGAATGGACTCAGCTTGAGGATGCCTGCTATCCCGTTGCGAGAAACGGCGTGCTGTTCCCGAGAAAAATAGGTGATGAATATATGCTTCTCATCCGTCCCTGCGACAGAGGCCACACGCCCTACGGCGATATTTTCCTCAGCAGAAGCAAGGATCTGACCTATTGGGGCAAGCACCGCTTTGTCATGGCTCCGGTTAAAAATTGGGAGTCAACCAAAGTCGGCGCAGGCCCGACCCCGATTGAAACCGACGAGGGCTGGCTTTTGTTCTATCACGGCGTTCTCACGAGCTGTAACGGCTTCACCTACAGCATGGGTGCGGCGATTCTTGACCTTGAACAGCCTTGGATTGTCAAGCACAGAGCGGATTGCTTCCTGCTCTCTCCCCATGAGAATTACGAATGCGTCGGCGATGTTCCGAATGTTGTTTTCCCCTGCGCCGCTCTTGCGGACAGCGAAACGGGAAGAATCGCAATTTATTACGGTGCGGCCGATACCACGGTTTCAATGGCTTTCACAACGGTTGACGAAACGATTGATTTCATCAAAAAGAATGATTTGATTAAATAAAAAAAACGGGCTGACGCACTCGGATTTGTGCATCAGCCCGTTGATTAAGTTTTTATTCCTTAACAAGATATGCGGCACTGACCCAGCCGTTGACCGATTCATACGAAACATATGCCCAGCCGGGAACGGATTTTGAAACGGTGACCGTTGAGCCGTTCGGAATCTTTATCAGCACCTCTGCCGAAGCTTCGGGCAGTGCTCTGACATTCAGAACGCTTCCGCTCGTTGCGACCTTGTAAGTGCCCGAGTCAACGGGCGCTGTGTTCCCGACGGTTGCGGCAACCTCCTGAACACGGGCGTTGAAATAGACCTCGCCGTTATTCAGCTTTTCGCCGTAAGCTTCAAAAAGTTCGCTGACCGTAACAAGCTTAAAGCCCTTTTGCACAAGACCCGGAATCACCATTTCGCACAGGTCTGCGGTAAAATCATAGATATCGTGCATGAGAACGATATCACCGCCTTTGGCGTTTTCAAGCACGCTGTCACAGATTTTCTTCATGTCCGCGTTGCGCTGTTCCTCGCTTCTGCCCTTGTGGGCGGCGTCCTTGAACTTCCAGTCGTTTGTGTCGATTGACCATTGAATCAGCGGCATTCCGATATCGTCGGTAACGCCCTTATATGCTCCGCCGGGTGCTCTGAAAAGCACGGGAGCCTTGCCCGTTATTGATTTCAGCGTTGAGTTAGGGGTGTCAACCTGTTCACGGAGCACCTCATAGCTGCATTTCGTCAGCGTTTTGTGATCCTTGGAGTGATTGCCGATTTCACAGCCAAGCTCCGAGGCTCGCTTTATGGTTGAAGCGTTGTCTTCAATATTGTAGCCGACAACAAAGAAGGTTGCAACGCCATTGTTCTGTTCAAGAATATCAAGAATTCTGTTGGTTGTTGTTCCCCTCGGCCCATCGTCAAAGGTCAGAGCAATCAGCTTGTCATTCGGCGAATATTTTGGCTTCTGAGTTGTCGGAGCGTCGGTTATTCCTGCGCTCATTCCCGTCATTGCGGAATTTGAATTGCCTTCTCCCCCCGGAGTTACTTCCGATGATCCGCCGCTCGGCTTACAACCGCTGAAAACGAGCAGAAAAGCCAGAATTATTGCGGATACCGAAGCAAAACTTTTCCGATTTATCATAATTACACTCCCTTTTTTATTATTTTCCCGATTAAGTGCATTATATTATATTTTTTCCGAACTTATTTTATAAATTAGAAAAATAAACGCATTGTAATAATTTTTAACAATTGTGTAATAATTGTTATTTTTTGCGGAAAACGGGCGTTTATTGTTAACGGGCGGAGAAAATTCCGGAATGATAAAAAATGCAGATTACAGATTCCTTCCTTTCGGGGAAAAATCCGTAATCTGCTTTTTTAAAATTCCAATTTTAAATATTACTTATCAGAGACTCAGAGGTTACCAGATTTTCTTGTCGGCAATGTCCTCAACAGCCTTTGCGGCAAAGTCGGCAACGCTCATTGCGCCGATATCGCCCTCGCCTCTCTTGCGGACTGAAACCGTGCCGTCCTCAATTTCCTTGTCGCCGACAAGGAGCATATAGGGAATCTTCTGAAGCTGAGCTTCACGGATTTTATAGCCGATCTTTTCGCTGCGCTCGTCAACCGTAGCTCTCATGCCCATTGCTTCAAGCTTTTTGCGAACGGAGTTTGCATATTCCTGATGGCGGTCGGCAATCGGGAGGAGTCTGACCTGCTCGGGAGCGAGCCAGAGCGGGAATGCACCGGCAAAATGCTCGGTGATAACGCCGATGAAACGCTCAATTGAGCCGAGAACAACTCGGTGAATCATAACCGGGCGGTGCTTTTCGCCGTCGGGGCCCGTGTATTCAAGTTCAAATCTTTCGGGAAGCTGCATATCAAGCTGGATAGTGCCGCACTGCCATGTTCTGCCGAGAGAATCGGAAAGGTGGAAGTCAAGCTTCGGGCCGTAGAAAGCGCCGTCGCCCTCATTGATAACAAAATCCTTGCCCATTTCCGCAACAGCGGTTTTGAGGGTTTCCGTTGCAAAATCCCAATCCTTTTCATCGCCCATGTGATCCTCGGGCATTGTTGAAACCTCTATCTGATAGGTCAGACCGAATACGGAATAAACCTCGTCAAACAGGCGGACAACATTCTTGATTTCGTCCTTCATCTGATCCCATGTCATGAAAATATGAGCATCGTCCTGAGTGAAGCAGCGGACACGGAAAAGGCCGTGAAGCGCACCGCTGAGCTCATGGCGGTGAACGAGACCGAGTTCTCCGCATCTGAGAGGCAGATCACGGTATGAATGAGGCTGAAGCTTATAAACAAGCATTCCGCCCGGGCAGTTCATCGGCTTAATGGCAAAATCGGTGTCGTCGATAACCGTTGTATACATATTCTCTTTGTAATGATCCCAATGACCGCTTCTTTCCCAAAGGGCGCGGTTGAGCATCATGGGAGTTGAAATTTCAACATAGCCGTAACGCTTGTGAACCTCTCTCCAATAATCAATGAGAGTGTTTCTGAGGGTCATGCCGTTGGGCAGGAAGAACGGGAAACCGGGGCCCTCGTCCATAATTGTGAAGAGTCCGAGCTCTTTGCCGAGCTTTCTGTGGTCTCTCTTCTTTGCTTCTTCAATGGCTTCAAGGTGAGCGTCAAGGTCGGATTTCTTGGTGAAAGCCGTGCCGTAAATTCTCTGAAGCATTTTATTTTTGGAGTCGCCTCTCCAATATGCACCCGTGCAGGAGGTAAGCTTGAAAGCCTTGATTCTGCCCGTGTCGGGGATATGAGGGCCTGCGCACAGCTCGTCAAATTCGCCCTGTTTATAGAACGAAATCTTTTCGCCCTTGCCGGAATGCTCTTTGATAAGCTCAACCTTGTAGGCTTCGCCCTTTGCTTCCATGAGCTTTATGGCTTCCTCGGGGTCAAGCTCATATTTTTCAAGCGGGAGAGCTTCTTTGACGATTTTGCTCATTTCCGCTTCGATTTTTTCAAGAATTTCGGGAGTGAACGGAACATCGATATCAAAATCATAGTAAAAACCGTTGTCGATTGCGGGGCCGATGGCAAGCTTTGCTTCGGGATAGAGCCTTTTAACCGCCTGAGCGAGAACATGGGAGGCGGTGTGGCGCAAAGCCCATTTGCCGTCGGGGTCGTCAAAGGTGAGAATTTCAAGCTCGCAGTCGCTTTCGAGAGGAGTTCTCAGGTCGGCAACCTTTCCGTCAATTTTGCAGGAGCAGGCGGCTTTGAAAAGACCTGCACCGAGACTTTTTGCAACATCCATGGCGGTTGTGCCGTTTTCAAATTCCTTAATGACTCCGCCCTTGAGGGTAACATTTATCATTATTATCATCCTTTCTTTTCGTAAAAAAATAAGCCCCATCCTGACAAAACAGGATGAAGCAATAAACTCCACGGTTCCACCCGTTATTCCGCTTAAAGAAGCGGCACTCGGCAGCTTTAACGCAGCTGATACGGCTGACCTTATTTCGGAGAGCACTCGGCAGCGGTAGCGGCTTGCGGGCTTTTGCCGCCCTTTCAGCCACGGGGCAGCTCTCTGAAAAAAGCCGTTTGCAGGCAGCCTTCTGCCTCAACGATTTTGATATTTCCTAATTATATTATCACTCATTTTATTCAAAGTCAATAGAAAAAATAAGGAAAAATCGATAAAAAACTTGACAATAACAGTATAAAAGTATACTATAGATACAATGGTGTTATTTTGTGCCAAGCGAACCCGATTTCGTTTAAATACACCATTGGTAGATTTTTTGCAAAATTTTCATATCGGTTCTGCATCTGCAGAACCCCAAAATTTTAAAAAAGGAGGAACGCACTATTAACACTCAGGTATCCCTTTGGATTGTTATTCTTGTTGCCGTCGTTGCAGTAGTGGGCATGGTTGTTATGTTCATTCTCGGCGGTTTACATAGAAAAAAGACAGCCGAAGCGGCTATAGGCTCTGCCGAGCAGGAAGCTAACAAGATTGTCAGCGACGCCATCGCAGAAGCCGAAGCCAAGAAAAAAGAAGCTGTTCTTGAAGCAAAAGACGAAATCCACAAACAAAGAACCGAAACAGAAAAAGAACTTCGTGAAAGGCGCAACGAGGTTCAGCGTATGGAGCGCCGCATCAACCAGAAAGAGGAAACTCTTGATAAGAAGAGCGACAACCTCGAGAAAAAGGAAGAAGTTCTTAACGGCAAAATCAAGGAAGCCGAGGCTCGCCTTGAAGAAGTTGAGAGCATCAAGAAAAGCCAGTTTGAAATGCTCGAAAGAATTTCGGGCTTCACAAAGGATCAGGCTAAGGAATATATCCTTAAAACGCTTGAATCAGACCTTGACCACGAAAAAGCGGTCAAGATTCAGGAATTTGAGCAGCGCACCAAGGACGAAGCCGAACAGCTCGCAAGAGAGGTTATCACAACCGCAATTCAGCGCTGCGCCGCAGACCATGCCGCAGAAACAACCGTTTCGGTTGTTCCTCTGCCCAACGACGAAATGAAGGGCAGAATCATCGGCAGAGAGGGCAGAAATGTCAGAACTCTTGAAATGATAACGGGCGTTGACCTTATTATTGACGATACTCCCGAGGCAATCACCGTTTCATGCTTTGATCCCGTTCGCAGAGAGATTGCAAGAGTTGCTCTTGAAAAGCTCGTTGCCGACGGCAGAATCCACCCCGCAAGAATTGAAGAAATGTATGACAAGGCAAAGCGTGAGGTTGAAGCAACAATCAAGCAGACCGGTGAGCATGCGCTTATCGATGCGGGCGTTAACAATGTTCATCCCGAAATCGTTAAGCTTCTCGGCAAGCTCAGATACCGCACAAGCTACGGTCAGAACGTTCTCAAGCATTCGCTTGAAGTTTCATATATTGCCGGACTCATGGCGTCGGAACTTGGCACCGATGTCAGATTGGCAAAAAGAGCAGGCTTGCTGCATGATATCGGCAAGGCTCTCGACCACGAGATGGAAGGCTCCCATGTTGATTTGGGCGTTGAATTTGCAAAGAGATATAAAGAAAACGACATTATCCTTAACGCTATCAAGGCTCACCACGGCGAGGTTGAGGCAAAATCGGTTACCGCCGCTCTTGTTCAGGCGGCAGACGCCATTTCAGCCGCAAGACCCGGCGCAAGGCGTGAGGATGTTCAGAACTATGTTAAACGCCTTGAAAAGCTTGAAGAAATTGCAGATTCATTTGAGGGCGTTGAGCGTTCGTTCGCCATTCAGGCGGGCAGAGAAGTCAGAATCATGGTTAAGCCCAACATCATTACGGATGACAAGATGGTTCTTCTTGCAAGAGATGTTGCCAAAAAGATTGAGGAGAGCATGGAATATCCCGGTCAGATCAAGGTTAACATTATCAGAGAGAGCAGAACCGTTGATTACGCAAAATAATAAAACAAAGGGCTGCATTTTTGCAGCCCTTTTCCGATTTGATGAACGCCGCCGTCGGAAGAAAACGGCTTCTTCATCTTATTGCGGCAGCCCACAATTATATTGTGACAGTCCATATGTAATGTTGATTTAATTTCCACGGAGGTTATCTGATGAATATTCTCGTTATCGGCGATGTTGTTTCGGCGGCGGGCTGTGAGTTCCTGCGCAGCGTTCTGCCGGGCTTCAAACGGCTCAAAAATATTGATTTCTGCATTGCCAACGGTGAAAATTCCGCCGTGGGCAACGGCATTACGCCGTTTTCGGCGCAGTATCTTTTTGACAGCGGCGTTGACTTTTTAACAACCGGCAACCATGTTTACCGCCGCAGAGAGTTTTATGAAATGCTCGATGAATGCGCCGATATCATCCGACCCGCCAATTTCAGCGCCCGCAATCCGGGCAGGGGATTCTCGGTTGTCGATATGGGATATGTCAAAATCGGAATAATAAACCTTTCGGGAATGGCTTATATGGACAGATGCGGCAATCCCTTTGACGCAGTTGACGAAATTCTCCCCAAGCTTTCGGATTGCAGGATAACCCTTGTTGATTTTCATGCCGAGGCAACCGCCGAAAAGAGGGCGCTCGGATTCTATCTTGACGGCAGGGTTTCCGCCGTTTACGGCACGCATACCCACGTTCTGACCGCCGATTCCGTGATTTTGCCCAAAGGCACGGCTTATATCACCGACATCGGCATGACGGGCGTTAAAAATTCGGTTCTCGGCGTTAAGCCCGAAATATCAATCGAATGGCTCAGAACGGGAATGCCCGCAAGATTTGACCCGGCTCAGGGAGAATGTATGATGAA
Source organism: Acutalibacteraceae bacterium (assembly GCA_051881555.1). Lineage (GTDB taxonomy): Bacteria > Bacillota > Clostridia > Oscillospirales > Acutalibacteraceae > CAG-177. Next base: position 898 of record JBJEQC010000249.1, on the reverse strand, counting down.
CGGCTGTATTTTTGAATTTGACAATAAAACCGGCAGGGCGCTGAGCGTCGAGCCGGTCAATATAGAATGATTATTGAATGATTTTTCGGAGAAAAATTTATGCAAAAGCTTTTGAGTTATATGCGCTCCGCATGTCAGCAGTATGAAATGATAAGCGACGGCGACAGAATTGCCGTCGGCGTTTCGGGCGGCAAGGATTCCGTTGCCCTGCTTGTCGGCCTTTCTGAACTGCGCCGCTTTTATCCCGCAAAATTCGATATCGTTGCGATAACGGTTGACCCACGCTTCGGCGGAGAGGACGGCGATTATTCTCAGATTGAGGAGCTTTGCCGCCGCATTGATGTTAAATATGTCATCAAACGCACACAGCTTGCCGAGGTTATTTTCGATATCAGAAAAGAGAGCAATCCCTGCAGTCTTTGCGCAAGAATGCGCCGCGGCGCTTTGCATGACGCCGCCAAGGAAGAGAGATGCAATAAAATTGCGCTCGGCCATCATCTTGACGATGTGGCGGAGACTTTCATAATGAATCTTTTCAACGGCGGAACGCTCGACTGCTTTATGCCCGTGACCTATCTTTCACGAAAAGAGCTTTATATGATAAGACCGTTGATTTTTGCGAGGGAGAGCGATTGCAGGCGGGTTGCCCGCAAGATGAACCTGCCCGTTGTGAAAAGCAAATGCCCTGCCGACGGCGCAACCGAAAGGCAGGAGGTCAAGGAAATGCTTTCCGCTCTTGAAAAGAAATACGGCGATGTCCGCAGTAAAATTCTCGGAGCAATGCAGAGAAAGGGAATCAACGGTTATTGATTTGCCCCGAACATTCCGTATTTGATTTTTATCCGGTCAAGCTTTTCGATGAACGCTTTTCCTGCAAGCAGAAGAATGACGGCGGTTG
>JBJEQC010000248.1:0-8757 GCA_051881555.1 Acutalibacteraceae bacterium | reverse complement strand
TGTGTTCAACTCACATCACCTTAAGCCCTTCTGTATAATTCGACAAGCTCTGCAAGCTCGTTTGCAAGGTTAAAATCGATTTCTTCTTTCAAAGCCCGCCATTCCCAGTTGCCCTCGGCTGTGGAGGGAGTGTTCATTCTTGCGAACGAACCGAGATGCAGTAAATCCTGCATTGTCAGAACGGCGGTTTCTCCGACTGATGACAGAGCGGACTTGATAACACCCTTGATTCTGCCCTCTGTTTCATTCAGCCGCAGATATTTTTCGGCAAATTCAACATCGTCATGCCCTGCATTTTCAAACCAGCCCTCAAGAGTGTCATTATCGTGCGTTCCGATATACACAACGCAGTTTTTTTCATAATTATGCGGCAGATAGTCGCTGTTTTCACGGCTGTCAAATGCAAACTGCAAAACCTTCATGCCGGGAAATCCGCTTTCCTTCAGCAGATTAATCACATCTTCATCAACATAACCGAGATCCTCAGCAATGATATCGGGCTTGCCGAGCGAAGCTTCAACCGCTTTGAAAAATTCAATTCCCGGGCCTTTCAGCCAAACCCCGTTGACTGCATTTTTCATTCCGTATTTGACGGCGTAATATGATGAAAAGCCCCTGAAATGGTCGATTCTGAGGTGGTCAAAAAGCGAAAGAGAATGTTCAAGCCGTTTTATCCACCAGCGGTAACCGTCTTTCCGCATATATTCCCAGTCAAAAATCGGATTTCCCCAAAGCTGACCTTCACTGCTGAAGCCGTCGGGCGGCACTCCCGCCACTCTCAGCGGATTGAAATCGCCGTCAAGCTCAAACTGTCGGGGGTTGCCCCAGACATCTGCGCTGTCATGTGCAACATATATCGGAAGATCGCCGATAATTTCAATTCCGTTCCCGTTGGTATAGGCTTTCAGAGCGTTCCATTGACAGAAAAATAGATATTGAACCTTTTTGTGATATTCTTCTTCGTCCGAGAGCAAAGACTTTGCGCCGTCAACCGCCTGTTCATTCCGTGTTTTCAGTCCGAGCGGCCATTGATACCAGGGCTTGCCGCCGAAAGAGCTTTTCAGCGACATAAACAGGGCGTAATCGTCAAGCCAAAAGGCGTTCTCTGCGCAAAATTCATCGTATTCCTCGGTTTTCGGCAGATTGTCGCAGGCTTTTCGCAAAACCTCGGAGCGGTGGAGATAAATTTTGCCGTAATCCACTCTGCGGGGGTCGTTTCCCCAATCGATTCCGCTGTAATCTTCTTTTGTCAATAAGCCGTGTTCGCAAAGAATGTCAAGGTCAATCAGATACGGATTTCCCGCAAAAGCCGAAAACGACTGATATGGCGAATTGCCGAAGCCCGTGGGATTCAAAGGAAGAATCTGCCAGTATTTTTGCTTTGCGGCTTTGAGAAAATCAACAAAAACGAAGGCTTCTTTTCCGAGTGTGCCGATTCCGAACGGCGAGGGCAGGGAAGTTATGTGCAACAAAATTCCGCAGCTTCTTTTCATTGTTTTAACCGATTGCGGCGGTGGTACCGGGGTCAAAATAATGAGCGTGATCTCCGTCAACCCAAAGCCGTACGCTGTCACCGGGGTTTATCTTTCTCTCGGTTTTTATCTGAGCAATATTCCGGTTCCCGTCAAGGTCAAAATAGATGTTGGTTTCGCTGCCCATCATCTCGGCAATTTCGGTTTTAACGGTAATAACGCAGTCCTCTTTTGAAGGAGTTATTTCTTCGGCGGCAATAAAATGTTCGGGTCGAATGCCCAGAATGACTTCCTTGCCGATATAATCCGCAAGATACTCGGCTTTTTCTTTTGAAACCGTCAGTTCATATCCCGAAAACCGAGCCTTTAGTTTTTCGCCGTCTTTCACGATTGTTGAATTGATAAAATTCATCTGAGGCGAGCCGATAAAGCCCGCAACAAACATGTTGGCAGGCTCGTTATAAAGCATCTGCGGAGTGTCGAACTGCTGAATAACGCCCTTATCCATAACAACTATTCTGTCCGCCATGGTCATTGCCTCGGTCTGATCGTGCGTTACATAGACAAAGGTTGTCTGCAGTCTTTTGTGAAGCATTGTTATCTGGCTTCTCATTTCGGTTCTGAGCTTTGCGTCAAGATTTGATAAAGGCTCGTCAAGCAGGAAAACTTTGGGATTGCGGACCATAGCCCTGCCGAGCGCTACTCTCTGCCTCTGACCGCCCGAGAGAGCCTTGGGCTTTCGCTCAAGATAAGGCTCAATTTCAAGGATTTTTGCCGCCCACATGACCTTTTCGTCAATCTCTTTTTTGGGAAGCTTTTTCAGCTTCAGGGCAAACGCCATGTTCTTATAAACCGTCATGTGCGGATAGAGAGCATAGCTCTGAAAAACCATTGCTATGTCTCTGTCCTTCGGCGGAATATTGTTAACCTTTTTATCGTCAATATATATTTCACCCGAGCTGATGTCCTCAAGGCCGGCAATCATTCTCAGAGTTGTTGATTTTCCGCAGCCCGACGGGCCGACGAGAACAACAAATTCCTTATCCTTTATTTCCAATGAAAGGTCGGGGATAACGGTGACCTTTCCGTTATCAAACGATTTAACAACATCCTTGAATTTTATTGTTGCCATAATAAGCCTCCGTTGAATGTTTATCCTTTAACTGCGCCTGCCAGAACGCCGCGAATAATATATTTTTGGCAGAACAGATAAAACACGATTATCGGCAGAATTGTCAAAACAAGCATCGCCATGAGCGCACCCATATCCTTGTTGCCGTAGCCGCCCGTCAGAGCCATCTGAATTGCAACGGGGAGCGTTCGGCTACTGCCCGAGCCGAGAACAAGATAGGGGAGAAGATAATCGTTCCAGACCCACATTGCATTGAGAATTGCAACGGTTATCGCCGTCGGCTTCAGAATGGGGAATATTATCATAAAGAAAGTTTTCAGAGGGCTGCAACCGTCAATAACCGCCGCTTCTTCAATCTCTGTCGGAATGCTTTTGATGAATCCGCTGAACATGAACACCGACAGCCCTGCGCCGAATCCGAGATAAATAAAAATTATGCCGAGGCGGTTGTTGAGATTAAGCTCAAAGGCGTAGTAGGTCATTGTATACATGACCATCTGAAACGGAACTATCATGCTGAAAACGAAAAGATAATACAGCAGCTTTGTGAATTTGTTCTTGACTCTGACAAGATACCATGCGGTCATCGAGGTGAGCAGAACGATTCCCGCCACCGAAAAAACGGTTATAAAAGCAGAATTTGCAAACGCACGGCTGAAATCCGCCTGAGTAAAGCCCTTGATGAAATTTTGAATTCCCGCAAAGGTTTCAACATTCGGCAGGGAAAAAGGGGACTGCGAGATATGAAAATTGCTTTTGAATGAATTGATAAGAATAATGGCTATCGGAGCAAGAAAAACGACCGATATAATAAATAAAAGGATATATAAAAGCGACTCTTTGAACGCTCTGCGTGATTTCATCAGTGCTCAACCTCCTTTTGGCTCGTTGCCCTGAGCTGAATGAACGCAATCAGCGCAACGATTAAAAAGAATATGACAGCCTTTGCCTGACCTATTCCGTGCCACGAGGCAAGCGAAAGCCCCGTGTGGTCATAAAAGGTTTTGTAGATATCGAGCGCAAGCAGAGAGGTGTCGGGGGATTTGCCGTTGAGCGCAAGGTTCTGGTCAAAGAGCTTGAATGAATTGGTCAGAGTCAGAAAAGAACAGATTGTAACCGACGGCATAACCATCGGAACAGTGACATGAAAAAGCGTCTGCGTCGGAGTTGCGCCGTCAATTGCCGCAGCTTCATTCAGATATTCGGGTATATTCTGAATACCTGCTATATAAATAATCATCATATATCCGATAAGCTGCCAGTTCATCAGAATGACAAGCCCCCAAAAGCCGTATTTCGGGTCATAAGTGATATCAACGCCGAAATAGCTGAGCACGCCGTTGATGATAAGGCTCCAGATATGGCCGAGCACGATGCCGCCGATAAGATTCGGCATAAAAAATACGGTTCTGAAAGCGTTTGTGCCTTTAAGCCCCTTTGTCAGGAGCAATGCAAGAGCAAAGGCGAGAATATTTATCGTAACAACGGAAACAACGGTGAATTTAACCGTCAGCCAAAGCGAATTCATAAAGGTTTTGTCGGTTGTGAATATTTTAATGTAGTTTTCAAGCCCGACCCAGGTGCTTTCGTTAACAACCTTGAATTTCGTGAATGAAAGATAGACGCCGCTGATAAACGGAACGGCGAATGAGACGAGAAAGGCCGCAAGGGTAGGCAAAACGAAGATCGGAAAATATTTTTTAAGCGTTTTGTGCATGTTATCAACTCCGGGAATTTAGCGGCTGCTCCGCACCGACGGAAGTTTACGGAACAGAGCAGCCTTGTATTTGAAATTATGCCCCGAATTCGTTTTTCCATTCGTCAACGGCGAGCTTTTTGACTTCCTCCCATGACATTGTGCCTTGGGCATATTTCAGCAATGCCGCCCCGAGATTGTCTTTGTAATTCTGACTCGGGAAAACGGTGAAATTCCACGGCAGATTTGTGATATTATCCATGTTCATCCAGCGGATAACCTCTCTTGCGAGCGGATCGTCGGGCGTTTCACCCTCTTCAAAGGTGTCAAAGGGAGCGATGAATTTAAGCTCATCGGTAACGAATTTTTTGCCCTTTTCCGAGCTGTAGAGCCAATAGAGGAAGTCTGCCGCCGCTTTCTGCTCGGCTGAGCTTGCTTTTGCGTTAATGCAGATAAAGTTTTCCGTTCCGATGCAGATTCCCGTGTTTTCTTCACCGGGAGCGCCGGTATAAATCGGGAGGAATTTAATGTTTTCGGGCGCAACCTTGTTGCCCGTTACTCCGAGAATCTGTGACGCGCCCCAATTTCCGTTCTGTACCATGGCGCATTTGCCAAGAGCAAATTCAGCCATTGAGGAGGTGACATCGATTGTTCCGAGCTGTTTCTTGTCGGTCGTTGAATTGTTGATATAAAGGTCAAAAATATTTTTGAATTTGTCGGAATAGGTGAAATCAATCGTTTTATAATCTTCGCCCGTGAAATCCGTGTTTTTGTCGATGAATTCGAGGGTCAGGGGAATATTCATCAGGTGAGTCTGCCAGCGCCAGTCTTCTCCGGTTTTCAGAGAGGTTGAGGCAAAAACGCCGTCAATTCCGAGTTTATCTTTATTTGCCTGCATGTCTTCAACAACGGCTTTCAGAGCGGAAAAGCTCCTGATATCGTCAGCAGATGAATAGTCTGTCTTTTTGTCGGGCAGAGCAAAATAAGCGTCAAGGATTTTTGAATTGTAAATTATACCGTAGCCCTCAACGACATAGGGGATGCCGTAAACGCCGCCGTCGGAGGTAACTGCAAGGGTCTTGTCTTTCAGATGCTTATAAAGCTCGGTGTCTTTAAGGTCGGCGCAGTATTCCGACCATGAGGCGTAACCGATTGGGCCGTTAATCTGAAAAAGAGTCGGGGCGTCGCTCGTTGCCATTCTTGCGGTCAGGGTTGATTCGTAAGTTCCCGATGCAGCGGTTTCAACGATGAGTTTAACGCCCGTTTCATTTTCGTATTCTTTCGCAATCCTGTCATAAACTTCTGCAATTTCGGGCTTGAAATTAAGATATCGGATAACCTTAACCGTTTCGCTTGCATTGTTTCCGCCCGAGGGATTAACGGTGTTTGACGGGTTTTTGTTGCAAGCGGTAAATGAACATAAAATCATTATTGCCGCCGCCAAAAACGCTGCTGTTTTCTTAACCATTTTGTTTACCTCCGTTTATGAGTGATGTAATGCAGCCTTGAATAATACAGGTCAAGGCTAATAGTATTATTCACCCGAAATTCGGCGTTAATTCATTTTCTTCCATTTTGGATCTGAACGCAAAAAAACAGATTATCGGCAGTTCCTTTCGGAACAATCGATAATCTGTTTAAATCATTTATTCGGTTTGCTTTTGACCTTAGCTGAATTTATCGGAAATTATGAACCGTAAGCCGATGAATAAGCAAGGTTTCTTCTGATCTTGTCGCAATAATCCTCTGCGACCTTTGCTGTTCTCTTGTCGTTTTCAACAAGTGCATAGGTGCCTTCTTCGCCGAGAAGATCTTCGTTGTATGCTTCAAATGCTTCCGAACCCTTTGTTGATCTGATTGTATTTTTCCAATCGAGATCTTCAGTGTTGTTGCTGACAAAGAACATAATGTGATAGCCGTAATCGGTTTCGATTATACCGGTGTCGCCGGCTTTTCTTGCCGAATCAAAGCTCCAATCAAGGAAAGGCTCAACATAGTTGTCGCTGACTCTGATGTTCTCATAAAGGCCGCCGGTTGAAGCGGAGCCTTCGTCCTCGGTGTTTTCCTCTGCAAATGTTGCAAAGCTGTCTTCGCTCTTGTCGCCCTTGAGCCACTCGTCATAGAGAGCCTTTGCCTTATCGTATGTCGCCTTCTTCTCTTCATCCGTTACATTTTCGGAATCCTCAGCGTCAAACTGTATGAGGCAATGACGAACGCTGACGCTGTTGGTTGCGAATGAGGGCTTAACGCTGATGATGATATAAACAGCCTTGTCGCCGGTAATCATTGTTTTGTCTCCGGCCTTGCGGGCGTTATCAAATGCCCAGTCAGCGCCTTCTTCGGAAACAGCGGAGGTAAGGGATGAATATGAAGCGTTTTCGCTGAGCGTTGTCGGATTGGTATCGTCCGGCTCTTCTTCATCCTTATTTTTATATTCCTTTGCGGCCGCAATGAGAGTATCTTCGTCTGTTACCTTTTCATAAACAGCCTTTGCCTCGGCAATAACCTTATCGTTTGCTTCCTTCTGTCTTGCGGCAAGAGCATCGTCGGTTTCGCCCTCATTGGCTGTCAGAGTTGTGAATGAAAATGTGAAATAACGAACATCGGTGTAGTTATAATCCTTGGTGTTTTCGTCATACTCTGCTTTGATTTCTTCATCTGAAATGCCGTTCTTAAGCTCGTCCTGCTTGTCATCATAAAAGTTTTTAGCAAGAGTTTCCATTTCAAGCTGCTTTCTGAAAGTCTTTTCATTGAAGCCGCCGCCGAAGTTTGCTCTGAGATAAGCGTTAAGAGAATAGTTGTTTGAAGCAGCCTGGCTTCTGTAGTTCTCAACTGTCTCGTCAATCTCTGCCTTTTCGTCGTCGGTAAGCTCCATGCCTGCCTTAACAGCTTCGTTATAATAAGCGGTGATGGACTGAGCCTGGTTAACGGCACTGTTTTTGATTACATCAGCCCAAGTGAGGGTGTTTCCGTCCTCATCCTTGCTTGTTGAATCCTGCTCATCGGCGGGAGTTGATGAATCAAAGCCCATGTTGTAGCCCATCTGAGCATAATAATCCGCCTGTGAAGAAAGCTGATTATACTGCATTGAATAATAATAATTGAACACTGTTTCGGAAATCTTATGCTCTCCGACCTTTATAGCGGTTGTGTGCTTCTCAATAATGCCGAAATCGTCAACAAGCTTCCATCCGATGCCGCCGACTATAGCGACAACGAGAAGAACGGAAATTACTTTCTGGGCAATTTTTGAGGCGGCATTTCTTTTTTCAATGCTTTTTGCATTTTTCTTTGCAGCCTTGGCTATGCGGGCTTTTCGCTCCTCACGATAAACCTCGGCTTTGGTCTTGGAGCTTTCGTTTTTTGCCATTACTGTTCATCCTTTTCTTTTTATGTATTGATGCCGACGGAACAACACCGGCAGAATGTATATATATTATACTATTTTTACGAATTTTACAAGCTTTTTTGTGAAAATTTATTTTCAATTCGTAATTTATTAATAAATTCAGTGGGTTTTTCTGCCTGTAAGACTGCCGTTCAGGAAATCACGGCGAAAACGGACTTCGGGAACCTCGAAGCTTTTTCCGTTAAGATATTCAAGAATACCGGCGTCTGAAGTGAACGAAAACTTCAGACGGTATGAATAAAGAAACTGCTTTTTGTAGCCCAGCGGCTTGTTGAGAGCGTTTGTTCCGTATTTACCGTCGCCGAGCAGGGGATGACCGATGCTTGCAAAATGGGCTCTTATCTGATGCGTTCTGCCCGTGAGCAGTTCAATTTCAACAAGGCTGAGACCGTTTGATTCCGCAAGAACTGAATATTTTGTTTTAATCTGCTTTGCTCCGGGGCGTTCTTCGGCAAAAACCTCAACCTTGTTTTTCTTTTCGTCCTTAATCAGCCAGCCCGTGAGGATGCCGCTTTTTTTGCGGAGCGTTCCGTGAATTACGCAGAGATAATATTTCTCAATCTCACGGTCTTTAAGCTTCTGATTCAGAATACGCAGGCTTTCGGCATTCTTTGCCGCAATAACGATTCCGCCCGTGTTTCTGTCAATTCTGTTGACAAGGGCGGGGGCAAACGAGTTTTCGTCCTTAGGGTCGTATTCGCCTTTTTCATAAAGATAACGCTTCACTCTTGTGATCAGAGTGTCGTTATATTCATTCTCATCGGGGTGAGAAAGCAGACCGACTTTTTTATCGAGCAGCATTATATTTTCATCTTCATAAACAATATCAAGATTTTTTGATGCGGAAAGAAAATCGTATTTTTCATCTGCGGGCGCAAAGAACTCGTCGTTTATATACATATCTATAATATCGTTTTCGGCAAGCTTCTGAGCAATGTCTCCTTTTTTGGAGTTGACCTTTATCCGCTTTGTGCGGATATACTTATACATAAGCGATTTCGGCAGAGCGGGCACTGCCTTGGTGATGAATTTATCGAGCCTCTGCCCG
>JBJEQC010000247.1:6229-8801 GCA_051881555.1 Acutalibacteraceae bacterium | reverse complement strand
TTTTGGCGGTAAGGCTGATATTGTTAAAAAAAGAGCTTAAAAGCATCAATTCTCAGCTTGATGAAATATTAAAAGGCGATACGAACGCCATGATAACCGTTTCATCAAACAATAAGGCTGTTAAAGAAACGGCTTTGGCTCTTAACGAAAAAATCAGAGAGCTGAGGAAAAAAGAGCTTCAGCTTAAATCAAAAAATGACGAGCTGAGAACCGCAATCACAAATATTTCGCACGATTTGAGAACGCCGCTGACGGCAATCTGCGGCTATCTTGACTTGCTGAAATCCGAGGAAAAATCCGACGAGGTTGACAGATGCCTCGGAATCATTGAAAACCGAACCGAGGCTCTGAAACAGCTCACGGAGGAGTTTTTCAAATATTCGCTTGTTGCCTTTGAAGAATTTGAGCTGAAAATCGAGGAGATATCGGTTAACGGTGCGCTTGAAGAAAGCATTGCGGCTTTTTACGGAGCATTCAAAGAAAAAGGAATTGAGCCGCAGATAAACATAACCGAGCAGAAAATCATCAGAAGCCTTGACAAATCCGCTCTTTTGAGAATTTTCTCAAACATTCTGAGCAATGCGCTCAAATACAGCGACGGAGATCTGGAGATAACTCTGAACGACAGCGGAAAAATTATTTTCACAAATACTGCGACGGGTCTTGACGAAATACAGGTCGGAAAGATTTTTGACAGGTTTTATACGGTTGAAAACGCAAGAACCTCAACGGGGCTCGGCCTTTCAATCGCAAGGAGCCTTGCAGAGCGGATGGGCGGAAAAATATCCGCTTCTTACGGCAACGAAAAGCTGTCGGTTATTGTTGATTTCGGGGCGGAAAACGCTCGGGAAGCTCACGCATGAGCCGATTGATAATTGTAGCTAAGAAATAAAAAAGAGCCGAAGCCTCTTGACAATCAAGGGACTTCGGCTTTATTTATTTTATTAATACCATAAAAATCCGAGAAGCAATATTCGGATTATCCATTGCCACCAGGCATATTCAACGGTGATGTTAAAGCTTGCGGCACAGCCGCCGTATTCAACCGTGACCGTCTTTTCTCCGACAGACGAGGTTGAAAATCCGCTGACCGTGATTCCCTGTTCGGGGGTTACGGTTTCTTTGCTTCCGTCGGAATAAACAGCCTCAAGCTCAAGCCCATCAAGGCTTATATTATCTCCGCTTTTGTAAACATAAACCGTTTTGCCGGGCGGTGAAATTACGCTGAGTGAAGCAACGAACGGAGGTGCGGGTTGACCGACAACGGTTATTTCAGCCTGAGCCGTGTAACCTCCGTCAACGGATTCAGCCGTGATAACCGACGAGCCCTCGTCAACGGCTGTCAGAACGCCGCTTTCGCTGACCGTGACCGCATCGGGATTACTGCTTGACCATTTGACCGCTTTGTTGCTTGCTTCTGCGGGCAGAACCTCGGCGGTCAGCGCTTTTGTTTCGCCTGCGACGAGTGTTAATTCCTTTTCGGGAATGTCTATACCCTCGGCATAAACCGTTTCATCGGTTATGAAGCTGTCAAGCTGAGGGATTCCGTAGCCGTAATAAATATCAAAGCCCTCGCTGCCTAAATCAGCGCAGGATTTTTTCAGCGCATCCTGAGTCTGAAGCGTATTGCATTCGGGATGGTCAAGCCTGAAAAGAGCGGCTGAGGCGGAGATGAATCCCGCCGCCATTGAGGTTCCGCTCATTTTTTTAATTACACCCGAAGCGGAATATCCGATGATGTTCATTCCCGGAGCGCAGAGATCAACCTCATTGCCGTAGTTTGAATAGCCTTTCGCAAAGCTAAGGTCTTCGTAAACCGAGGTTACGGTTATTGCGCTGATGTTGTGGGCGGGGCAATATTTATTTGTGTCAATGCCCTCATTGCCTGCGCTGACGACAACCGAAACATTCTTTGAATCTGCATAGGCAAGCGCTTCGTCAAGCGTTTTGCAGTTGGTGCCCGAGAGGGTGCCGCCGAAGCTGAGATTGAGCACCTGAGCGCCGTTGTCAACTGCGTAATAAATTCCGTTGACGGCGTTGCTGATAAGAGCATTCTGCGAGCTTAGAATTCTGACAGGCATTATATAAATCGGAGCGTCCTTTGTGCAGTCCGCAATAATGCTTGCAATGAATGTTCCGTGGCTGTCGGTGCTTGTGTCGTTTGACGGGTCGGAGTCATTGTCAACAAAATCATAGCCGTCAACAATTCTGCCGTTTAAAAAATCAATGTTCGCAACTCCGCTGTCAATGACCGCAACCGTAATGCTTCTGCCTATTTCAGGTTCGCTGAGATGCCCGGAGTATTTGTCAGCCCCGATTGCTTCAACGCCCCAGGAAAGGTTAGTGTCTGATGATTCGGCCTCATCGGAGCTGACGGAAATAACGCCGTCAGTCTCGGCATATGCGATATCGGGGTCGGAATTAAGAGAGTCAAGGCATTTTTGGGCTGAATCTTCATTCTTGAACTGCAAAAAGAAACGCCCGTCTTTGCCGACAACGCTTTTTTCAGCGCCGTATGCGCCGAAATCGAAATCGCAGGTCAAAGCCCTGCCGATAATTCTTGATTTTTCTG
>JBJEQC010000247.1:0-6129 GCA_051881555.1 Acutalibacteraceae bacterium | reverse complement strand
GCGCCGAAATCGAAATCGCAGGTCAAAGCCCTGCCGATAATTCTTGATTTTTCTGCCGAATATTCGGTCTGAGACTCATATTCTGCTATGATTCTTGCCGTCTGAACCGCAAACTCCGTGTTTGACTCAGCACGGATTATATCGGGCGAAGCCGCAAGAGCGGCAAATTGCGAAAACAGGCAGAACGCCGCCAAGGCAAACGCAATAAGCTTAATTATCCTGCTTTTCATTGAGCGTTTTCATCTCCCCAATGTCTTTTATTATTGAAAAACCGTGCCTTCGGCGTGTTCGGTCAGTTTATTTCATAAATATTTTTCTCAAAATCAACGGTAACGGTCGTTCCGTCGGAATAGGTGGTTCTCTGGCGGCTGTAACCGCCCAAAAATTCGTGTTTCACCATTTCCTTGTTGTAAAGCCTTGCCTGAAGCTCCGCAAGAGACTTAACACGCCTGATTTCCGCTTTAAGCTCTCCGTCGGGGATAACCTCGCCGTCAGCGGAGCGGTCGTCATTGCCGATTTTTATGTTTTTTTCGGAATAGGGGTGGAAATAAGGCATTCCTGCGTTCAGAGCGCAATGCAAATCGCCGTTTTCGCCCTTGGGGATTCCCCAATTGTTCCACCAATTCCACGGAATAATAACGCAGTCATGGAAAACAAGACTTCCGAGCGGCACGGGGATTCCGACCGCCTGACCGTTAACCTGCGGGCGCAGAGAATAAGGGCCGTGATGCACGAGCGCAATGTGATTCAGAAGCTGCATTGCAGGCTCTTCCGAAGACATTATCAGCCCTTTTCCGTTGAGATAATCGAAGCATTCTGCTCTTGCCCCGATGCTTTCTTCTCTCGTTGCGGTGTGGTCGGGGTGGAAGCATTCATCGCCCTGAACAACCGAGAAAACATCGAGATATGTGCCCTGAACATCAATTCCGTGTTCCTCCAGCTCTGCATATGTCCTTTTGACGAACGGCAGAGCCTCACGGGCGCATAAAAAGCTGTGTTCCCCTCCGTCCCAGATTGAGCAGTAGGGATGAGAGCCGTCAAGCTCCGTGACTGCCTTTTCTTTGTCAAATACGGGAGAGGTGTAATAAAAATCTCTGTATTGGTCGTGCAGACCGAAGATATAGCCGAGACTGCGGCAGGTGTCGGCAAGGGCTTTCATGCCCTCCCAGCCGCCCGCCTCTTTGCACGGCGGCAGGATATACGGATGGTTGTTGTCGTAGCCCTGTTCACCCCAGCCGTCGGTATGAATATAGAGCTTTTCAAGACCGAGCTCTTTGAATTTTTTCATCTGTTCGGCTCGTTCCTCAAAGGTTGCATAAAGGATTTTATTTGTTCCGTTTTTATCGTAGAACTGAGACTTCGGCTGAATCTTCGCAAAAATCTTATGGTGAAGAACGGGAGCGCCGAGGAGCTTTTCTATATTCGGATTGGCTTTGATTTTTTCTTCAATCGAAACGAATTGATTGGTTTCGATAAGATAACTGCGGTAATCCTTTGCGGCTTGGTTGTAATCGCAGTTTTCGTGAAAAATAAAGCGGATTTTTCTTTCATAGCTCAGCTTGCCGAGAGAAGATTGCCAAAGGGCTGAGCTGAGAAATGCGCCGTGACTGCCTGCCGAAGAAAGCACGCTTGCGTCAAATGGCGTTTCGATAATCGCCGTAAAGCTGTGTCCGTCGCAAACTCTGCCCCAGATCGGCATATAGCAGTCGCCCGTGTTGATTTTTCTCGGGTAATGCTCATAGGCAAGCGTGGAGGCAATGTTCTTTTTGTAATAATCGGGAAGAAGAAAGCCCTGGCGCATTGCGTCAATGTGATATGACTTTTCGCCCTTTTTCTCGGAATTGAACGGAGCGGGGAAATAAACTGTCTGAATGTCATATCCCGACTCATTTTCCGCCTTAATCGAAAATTCGGCGGTGCTGTCGCCCGTAATTTCTGCGGTTGTGACAAGTGTAAACGGCATTTTTTTGCCGAAAGCGAAGAATCCGCCGTAACGGCAAACGATTTTGCTCTCCGTGCTCTCAACGCTTTTTTTCGGCGCAAGGCTCAGAAAACGGATTGTGCTTATGTATTTTTCTCCGACCTTTTTTCGGATTATCACAAAAGGTTTTCTGCCGTCGCTCACCCATGCAAAGCCTTTATGTTCAATTCTGTAGTTTCCGCTTGATTTGCTGAAGCTGAGCTTAATGCTGCTTTCTTTCATTGATGTACCTCGTTGCTTGCATCTTGTACTTTTATTTAAAGAAGCTGTGTTTAATTACGGAAAAAGTCTGTGATGCGACTTTTGAAAGCTGGAACGAAAGCTTATAGAAAACGACCGTAACCGTATCTTTGCCGACGACATTTCCGCCGGCGTCAATAACTTCAACGGTTATGTTGGCTTTCTTTGCGCCGAAAAGACCTTTGCAGGTGACTTTTCCGCTTTCGTCAACCGAAACCTTAGAGTTGTCGGATGACCAGCGGAGCGAACAGCCATCGGCATTCTCCGTAACGCATCCGAGCTGAACCGATGCTTTTGTATAAAGCTCGAAAAGCCCGAGCTTTTTGTTGATTCTCTCAACCGGATTACCGCCCGAAACGATATCCGCCGTGAGCTTATAGTTGGAAACCAGAACCTCAAATTCGGCAGTTTTCGTAACGCCGCCGTAGGTATAATATACGGTCACCGTTTTCGTGCCGACGGAGTTCAGGGATGTCATACCGACTTTAAAATCGTCAACCTCTTTGCTTGTGCCGTCGCTGAGATTAGCCGTAATCTTCAAGCCCGTCAGGTCAAGCTGTTCACCTATTCCGTAATATGTTCTCTCGGGCGGATTTGAAATCTCGATTGAATCGAGAACGGTTTCAACCTCAATAACGGCAAATTCGCTGAAATGCTCGGTTTCAAAAACAACATAGTTACCGTCAATGGTGTTGGCAAAGCGCACAAGCGGATTAACAATATCATCGGTGACATGATAGACCTTGCATTTTGCGGGGTCAACGCCGTCGGCAAGTCTGATTTTAACCCTGACCGTGCCGTCAGGCTGAACAACCTGAGTTGCAAGCACAAGCTTGATATCATAAAAATGCAGGCTTTTTATTGAACCGCCGACTGCAAAATTTGTGCCCTCATGCTCGGAGGAATCAACCTCGGAGACCGTTAAAATGCTGTCGGGGTTTATCTCCTTTGCCGTTGCCGAAACTATAACTCCGCACGGCTCGTGCCTGAGCACAACGGCGGCATAGTCAAGGCTGAGCAGGGCATTTTCAATTGACTGCGCAAAGGTATTGACCTTTGCCTGTTCTGTGATGTTAAGACTGTAATCAACGGAATTAACCGCCGCATCCAGTGCAATGAGCGAAAGCTCGGAATAATATCTTCTGTCAAGCTTTTCAGCCTTTTCAACTGCGGCATTGACCGCCGAATAGTCTGCAGGAAGATATTCAAGATTATCAATTGCCGCTTCAATTTGCAAAGCCCATTCGGAAACCCGATCCTGCCTGTCGATTGTCAATTCATAGTCAACCGCCGAAACGGCTTCATCAAGTTCTGCAAGGCTTTCGGAAGTGTAGAGGGAGCGGTCAACCGAATCTGCGGCTTTCAGAATATCTTCAAGAGAAGAAAAATCCGCAGGTTTATATTCAAGCTTGTCCAAAGCGTCAAGAATGCTTTGAGTATATGAGTTAATAACGCTCTGATTGTCGGTCTTTCCTGCATTCTGAGCGGTTGCAACAGCCTCGTCAAGAGCGGCAAGGCTCTCGTCGGTAAACATACTGCGGTCAATGCTTTCGGCGGCTGAAATTGCATCGTTCATGCCGCTGTAGTCGCCGCTTTTTTCTTCAAGGTTTCGTATTGCAGAGTCAATGTTATTAACATATGTGTTTATTAAAACAATATCGGCAACATCGCAGTATCTTTGAACCGAATCAACAGCGGCGTCAAGCTCTGCAAGAGATTCTGCGGTGTAAAGGTCTCTGTCAACTGCGTCGGCTCGTGCAATTGCTTCGTCAACTGCCGTATAATCGCTCCAGGTGGCTTTCATGTTGGAGAAGTATGTGTTTATCTTATCGGTCATTTCATCAATAGCCGACTGATATGAGGCGTCAATATTCCACGGAATATTTTCAATAACAGCCATCATATCCCAATATGCCCAATGCTCCATTTTACCGGGAGCAAGCGATTTTGCCTTATTTACTGCATATTCCAGAGCAGAATAATCGCCGATATTTTCATCGTTGAACAGAACAACGGGAATGCTGTTTTGCAACGCAAATTCATAAGCCGTTGAAAACTTATAGCAGAAAAATGTCACTTCTTCTGTTGTGTTATCCCATGTTGTGTCAAACACCACATCTTTGCTTGGAAAGTACAGATAGCTCAGTTCATATCCGAGTGCACCGCCTTTTATTGTTTTAATGTTTTCGGGGATTGTAAGTCGGGCAGTGCACCAGTTGCTCCAGAACATTGAATCGCTGAGTTCGGGCAACCCTTTTCCAAGGTCAATTATTTCAATGTAGCATTGATAAAAGAGACTTCTGCCTGTTGACAGTAATTCATCGTTGAAAGTCAGCTTATGAAGCTTGCAATATGAAAAAGCATAATAACTTATATATAATACGCCCTCGGGTACGGTATATTCAAACAGAGAAGTTTTAGGCGGAAAATTAATCAAAACACTTTTGTCCTTATTAAACAAAACTCCGTCTGAATCCGAGCAGTAATAAGGATTATCGGGTGAAACCTCAAATTTTTGAATGAATGCAGAGTTTGCAAAAACGCCGTCGTCCATTTTTACCGATGAAGGAAGACAGACATATTTGAGACTTGTATGGTCAAAAGCAAATAATCCGATATATTCAAGAGAATCGGGAAATGAAAACTCTGTTATTTTGGTATAAGAAAAAGCACGATCCCAGATTTCTTTTAAACAGCTTCCGGATTCTGTTTTTGCTTCGGTCAGATTATTGCAGTTATAAAATGCATAATTGCCGATAATTTCAACCGAAGCGGGGATTGTAACGCTGTTAATGATTTTGTTATTATAAACAGCTTTGTCTGCAATTCCCTTTGTTCCGTCTTTAATTATTAAGTCAGCATCTGCGAGTTGCATTGTGCCTTTGTAGGCAAGAAAAACGCTGCCGGCATAAACTGCGCCGTCAGGCTGAGAGTCATACCAGCCTGTGCCCTCAAAAGCCGCTTCTCCGATATATCTCAGCGTGTCGGGAAATGATATGTCCGTTATGTTTGCAATTCCTTTAAAAGCGTTTTTGCAAATTGCAGTTGTGCCGTCTTTGATTTCAACCGTTGTGTTTTCAGTCGGAGTTCCTTTGAAGCTGCGAATAACGGGACCTATATAAACCGGAGAGTTATCGGGTATGGCAGCGTACCAAGGGCTGCTGCTGCCGATAAAATCATAAGCAACATAATGCAGAAGTGAATTACTCGGAATTGAAACCGTTTCGAGCGCATAAAAACCCGCCGAAGACAAAATCTGTTCAAGGCTTGCGGGGAGCGAAATTGAAACCACATTGTTGAGACTTGAAAATACGCCGTAGGAAATTACGGTTATTCCCTCTGAAATAACAATGCTTTTGATATAAGTTGCGTAATTGTACCAAGGAGTACGTCCTAGTGTGTAATTATATGTTTCGCCCGTGCCGTCAAGGCGAAGAACACCCGTCGCCGTGTCAAGCGACCAGGTGATATTGTCGCCGCATTTATAGTCTATATCAAGCGCTTTGACCTTAGGCGCAATATTGACAGCGCCGACAGTAAGCGACAGCGCAAGAATCACCGCCGCAAGAATAAGAGAAATAACCCTTTTCAAACAAACACCCCATTAATAAATAAAATTTGCGAGTTCTATTATATAATAATGTATCAGTTTTATCAACAAAAATCATATTTTTTCGCTAAAATTTTTTAATCCGGGTTTCTATGTTCGAAAATTTTTCTGTGATTATTTGACGACGGCGTTCCGCAAAATCAATGAGAGCCAACGGCTCAACGGTAGGGGCGAACTGCGTTCGCCCGCCTTGAATCAAACGAAGAAATGAAGTGTACCTGCGGCACATGAAGGTAGGGGCGACCCTGCGTGGTCGCCCGTTTGAACATGCAGAAATCATCGGTAACATCGTAGGGGA
>JBJEQC010000246.1:0-8916 GCA_051881555.1 Acutalibacteraceae bacterium | reverse complement strand
GGTCGGCGCTGTTTTTTGCATTTTTGCTTGTATTTTGCAGAAATAATGGTATAATATATTAGTTAAAACATAAACGGAGGCAAATTATGGATAAAAAGACCTTTTATATCACAACTCCTATCTATTATCCCTCGGATAAGCTTCATATCGGCCACACCTATTCGACCGTTGCGGCTGATACAATGGCTCGCTACAAGCGCTTTCAGGGCTACGACACTTTCTTTCTGACGGGAACAGACGAGCACGGTCAGAAAATTGAGGATAAGGCAAAGAATGCGGGCGTTACTCCCAAGGAGTATGTTGACAATATTGTTGAAGGCATCAAGGATCTTTGGAAGCTGATGAATATATCCTATGATAAATTCATCAGAACGACCGACGAATACCATGAAAAAGCGGTTCAGAAGATATTCCAAAAAATGTACGATAAGGGCGACATCTATAAGGGCTATTACGAAGGTCTTTACTGCAAGCCCTGTGAGTCTTTCTGGACGGAAACACAGGCTGCCGACGGCAAATGCCCCGACTGCGGCAGACCCGTCACCAAGGAGAGGGAGGAAGCATATTTCTTCAAGCTTTCCGCTTATGCGGACAGACTCGCAAAATATTATGACGAGCACCCCGGCTTCATCGAGCCTCAGAGCAGGCAGAATGAAATGGTTAATAATTTCATCAAGCCCGGTCTTCAGGATCTCTGCGTTTCCCGTTCGTCTTTCAAATGGGGAATTCCCGTTCCCGTAAACGAAGACCATGTTATCTATGTCTGGCTTGACGCTTTGACCAATTACATCACCGCTCTCGGTTACGGCTCGGAGGATGATTCGCTTTATAAGAAATTCTGGCCTGCCAATGTACATCTCATCGGTAAGGATATTATCCGTTTCCATATGATTTATTGGCCCGCTTTTCTTATGTCGATTGAAGAGCCTCTGCCCGAAAAGGTTTATGCTCACGGCTGGGTTCTCATTGACGGCGGCAAAATGAGCAAATCCGTCGGCAATGTTGTTGACCCCGTTGTGCTTGCGGAAAGATACGGCGTTGACGCTCTTCGTTATTATCTTCTGCGTGAATTTACTTTCGGTTCAGACGGCTCGTTCTCAAACGAAAACCTCATTAACCGAATTAATTCCGACCTTGCAAATGACCTCGGCAACCTTGTTTCAAGAACGGTTGCGATGGTTCAGAAGTATTTCGGCGGAACGCTCCCGACTGAGCGTGAAGCGGGAGAGTTTGACGATGAACTCAAATCTCTTGCGCTTGCCACAAAGGGCGATGCGGAAAAAGAGCTTGATAAATTCAATTATTCCGTAGCGCTGACTAATATCTGGAAGCTTGTTTCAAGAACGAATAAATACATTGACGAAACCGCTCCGTGGGCGCTTGCAAAGGACGAAAGCAAGAAAGCAAGACTTGCGGAAGTTATGTATAATCTCTGCGAGAGCATCAGAATCATTTCAATTCTCATTGCTCCGTTTATGCCCTCAACAGCCGACGAAATCAGAAAACAGCTCGGCGTTTCTCCCAATTTTGAATGGGATGAGTGCGGAGTATTTGGCAAGGAAGCAACCTATTCCGTTGTTAAGGGCGGAATAATCTTCCCGAGAATCGACCTTGAAAAGGAGCTTGCAGAGCTTGAAGCGGCTCAGGCCGCCGCAAATCCCGTTAATCCTCTTAAAGAGGAAATTCAGGGAGTTGCAAAAATCGGAATCGACGATTTTGCAAAGGTTGATCTGAGAGTTGCAAAAATCGTTGACTGCGTTCCCGTCAAGAAAGCAAAGAAGCTTCTTCAGCTTACTCTTGATGACGGCACGGGCGAGCCGAGAACCGTTGCTTCGGGCATAGCCAAGTGGTATAAGCCCGAGGATCTGATTGGCAAGAGCATTGTTCTTGTTTCAAACCTCAAACCCGCAGTTCTCTGCGGAGTTGAAAGCTGCGGAATGATTCTTGCCGCCGATGCGGGCGAGGACGATGTAAAGGTCGTTTTCGTTGACGGCGTTCCCGCAGGAAGTAAGGTCAGATAAGCCATGAACAATATCTTTGACAGTCATGCGCATTATGACAGCGAAGCCTTTGACGAAGACCGAAAGGAGCTTGTCGGCTCTCTGCCCGAGCATGGCGTTTGCGGAGTCATAAACTGCGCAAGCGATATGGCTTCATCGCTCACGAGCCTTGAGCTTGCCGATGAATTTGATTTTGTCTATGCGGCATGCGGAGTTCATCCGCATGAAGCGGAAAAATGTCTTAACGGCTATCTGCCCGTGCTGAAAAAGCTTTGTTCAGAGGAAAAATGCGTTGCCGTTGGCGAAATAGGGCTTGATTATCACTATGATTTTTCGCCCCGTGACGTTCAGATTAAAATATTTGAACAGCAAATCGTGCTTGCAAAGGAGCTTGATTTGCCGATTATAGTCCATGACCGTGAGGCGCATGAAGACACCATGACCCTGCTGAAGCGATACAAGCCCAAAGGCGTTATCCATTGCTTTTCAGGCTCTGCCGAGATGGCAAAAGAGGTTCTGAAGCTCGGAATGTATATCGGGCTCGGCGGTGCGGTGACATTCAAAAACGCCCGAAAACCGCTTGAGGTTGCACAGATGGTTCCCGATGACAGATTGCTTATTGAAACCGACTGCCCCTATATGACCCCTGTTCCGTTCAGAGGCCGGCGGTGCGATTCCTCGTTCATCCCCTACACGGCGGAAAAGCTTGCCGAGGTCAGGGGAACAACCGCCGAAGAAATTCTTGACCTCACAAGAAAAAATGCAAACAGACTTTTCAAATTGGAGTTATAATTATGTTCTTTCACGAAAAAACCTATGATTTAGACGAACTTGCAAGGCATAATCTTCATATTCACACAAGATTTTCAACCTGCGCAAAGCCCGAGATGATAGCCGCCGACATTGTCAGAACCGCCGAAAAATGCGGCCTTGAAATGATAGCACTTACCGACCATAACTATATTCAGAAAAAGAACGCCGTAGCGCAGCAGCGCTATGACATTCTCAGAGAGCTTAAAAATGTTGAAACAAGCGTCAAAGTGCTTGTCGGTGCAGAGCTTTCAGCTTACGGAATCGGAAAGTTTGCCGATAACATAACGAGCGACAATTCGCTTGATTACAGGCTTTACACGATAAATCACTATCATCAGAGCTATTGGGAGCATCCCGAGGTTAAAACTCCGAGAGCCTATGCAGAGCATATGCTTGCAATTGTTGACGGCGTAATTGAGAGCGGCAGAGCGGATTGTTTCGCCCATCCTTTCATGGCGGGATATATCAAAGCGTTCGATGATCCCCATGAGGTCACAAGAGCGTTCACCGACAACGAGATTGGCGATGCAATGGAAAAGGCGAATAAGCATGAAATCGCATGGGAGCTTAATGTTCCCGCCATTCTGGGCGACCCCGAATTCTATCACCGATATTTTCAAATCGGCAAAGAGGTCGGCGTTGTTTTCAACATGGGCACTGACGCTCACAAGCTTTGCAACATCGACACAAAGCAGTTTGTTGAACAACTCAAGAAAATTTTATATTAAAAGAAAAAAGAGAGGGGTTTTTGCTCTCTCTTTTTCGGATTTTTGTGACCTTGTCACGGAAAAACGTGTTATAATAAAATTGTTAAAAATACTACGGACAAATGAAAGGAAGTAATTCAGAATGTCGGTTCTCAATGTAACAATAAACAATTTTGATGAGGTTAAGAACAGCGAAAAAACCGTTCTTTTAGATTTTTATGCCGATTGGTGCGGCCCCTGCCGCATGGTTTCTCCCTTGGTTGACGAAATTGCAGAGGAAAACCCCGGATTTCTTGTCGGCAAAATCAATGTTGACAACGAGCCCGAGCTTGCTCAGGCGTTCGGAGTATCAAGCATCCCCATGCTTGCAGTAATGAAAAACGGTAAAGTCGTCAATCAGGCTGTCGGCGCAAGACCCAAACAGCAGATTCTTGCGATGTTAAAGTGATAAATCAAGAAATATTAAGCCGTTCTTTGATTTTAGATTTGATTATTTTATCGTTTGATTGAGCAAATTCACTGATCGAATAAGAAACAATTCTTTCTTTAACGATATTCGGAATCAAAAAGCCGTTATTTGATAGCTTAACGCAGCGGTTAATAACCGTTTTGTTTGTTACACCCAATTGTTTGCTTAAATCAACAGGCTTAAACTCATAAATATGATTTTGTAACAGTAAATACAAGAAATCTTTTTCTTTTAAATTTAAGTGTGATAAAGCCGAGTCAACTTCATCTGTTGCTGATGTCAAGGATAATTCACATGCTTTTTTTGAATACAGCTCCATCATTCGCAAAAAGTAATTAATCCATATTTCGGGATGAGGAGGATTTTCTCTTCCTGAATAATACAGCGCAGGCAAGCCCATCTGGAGAGACGAATAGTATTCATCGGGGTCATAGGCAAAATATTCTTCCAATGAACCGATTCCGTTAAAACCGTAGCCGTTCAAATCAAGGATGTATCCGGACATAAGCCTTGCGGTTCGCCCGTTTCCGTCTTCAAACGGATGAATTGTAACAAGCTGATAATGCACTATTGCCGCAACGATAAGCGGGTGGTCGTCGGTTGTGTTCACATATTCAACGAGTTCATCAAGCAGTACTGGAATGTCCGTATATTCGGGAGGAATATATTCCGGAGCTCCGGTTTCGCTGTCATATACGGCAAACAATACACCGGGAGGCATTTCGCCTCTGAGCCCGATTTTTTCTTTTGAAGCACCTTTTTCAACCATTGCCTGAACTTTTAGTATCAGTTCTTTTGAAAAAGGTTCCTTCTTTTTCAGTTTTTCTTCAAGAAGATTCAATGCAAGAAAATAGTTTCTCACCTCTTGCTCAGGCTTCAAAAAATGTTTGTGAGCGTCTCTTTCAATAGCGTCATTTGCCTGCGCTTCGGTAAGAGGATTCCCTTCAATCTTATTTGAAGCGTAAGAACTTTTTTTCTTTGAGTTTTTTCTCAATCTGTTTTTGGTGATTGGGGGTAATTCAATTGTGCGCAGAGAAAAACGGTTTTCGTCAATTGCTGATATTTTTTTTAATATGTCATTAGTCAAAGTAACTTTTATCATTGTATCATTCCTTTGATTAGTTCTGCACATATTATAACACAAACGGCCCAAAAAATCCACTGTTTTTTCACTAAAATTTCACTATTCTTTCACTATTTTTTCACTATTTTCTCTGCTCCGAGGGGTGATTTTTACGGAACACATTTATGATATGCTTATTCTCGGCGGCGGTCCCGGAGGATACACAGCCGCATTATATGCCGCAAGAGCGGGTCTGGATACGCTTCTGATTGAAAGAATGTCGGCAGGCGGTCAGATGGCTCTGACGGGCGAAATTGAGAATTATCCGGGCTTCGACGAGGGCGTTGACGGCTTCACTCTCGGCATGAGAATGCAGACTGCCGCAGAAAAATTCGGTGCAAAAACGGAATATGACGAGGTTACCGGGGTCGATTTTTCAGGGAAGATAAAAAGAGTCGGAACAGTCGGCGGAGAATTCTTCGGGAAAACCGTTGTTATTTCAACCGGCGCAAATCCCCGTGAACTCGGCGTTAAGGGTGAGAGTGAGCTTGTCGGCAGGGGAGTGCATTACTGCGCCCATTGCGACGGCAGATTTTATAAGGATAAAACCGTTGCCGTAATCGGCGGCGGAAATTCGGCGGTTTCGGACGCTCTTTATCTCTCACGCCTTGCGAAAAAGGTTTTTCTGATTCACCGCAGGGATTCTCTCAGAGCCGAAAAAATCTTTGAAGAAGCCTTGAAAAATGCCGAGAATGTTGAGATTCTTTGGAACAGCACGGTTGAGGATTTTATAACGGACGGCAGAATTAAGGGCTTAAAACTGAAAAACACGAATAATGAAAAAGTGAGCGAAATCGAATGTGACGGAGTTTTTGTCAGCATCGGCAGAAAGCCTGCAACGGATTTTTTGCAGGGTGTTGTTGCGCTTGACAAAAACGGCTATATCGTTGCCGACGAGTCAACAAAAACCGGGATTGACGGCGTTTATGCCGTCGGCGATGTCCGGACTAAGCCGCTCCGACAGATAGTGACCGCCGCGGCGGACGGTGCGGTTGCGGTTCATTTTGCAGAGGAATATCTCAACGATAATTGAAAGCGAAAAGCGGTGCAGTATTGTGAGACTGCACCGCTGATTGATTTATTCATATTTTCTGCTTTTTCATAAACGGAATTCCGAGCAGCATTATAACCGCAAAAATGATAAGATAACCCGGGATAAATCTTCCGTGAGCTTCAACTGCGGCAACAACCATAAACAGACTGCCCGCAATCGCAAGAATGGGGGCAACGAAGCGCTTCATGCCCTTGAAATCCTTGTTAAACATCATTTTAATGAATATGGGTATGTAGAACGGATAGATTGTGACAATGGGCAGCTCCGTCGGGTCAAAGGCAAACATTCCGAGTTTTTCCGAAAAATCGCTGAGCTGAGCGCAGTAGAAGAAAAGCAGCCATGCTCCGCAGAGAAACAGACCGATAACGGAGGAATTGGCGGGCATGTTGGTGTGCTTATCTATCTGGCTGAACACTTTCGGCGAGGGTCCCCTGCCTCTGCTTGCGATTGAATAAAGCCCTCTTGAACAGCCGAGCATAAGTCCGTTGAGCGTTCCGAGGCATGAAATAATAACAAAAACGAATATTCCCGTTCCTGCAGCTTTCCCGAAAACTGCGGCAAAGGCGTGCTTTGCTCCTGCCTGACCGCCTGCCATCATTTCTTCGTTGGGTATTGCGCCCGAAAGACCGATATAATAAAGAACATAAATTGCAACAATAATAAATGAGCCGAGAACAAGAGCCTTTGGCAGATTCTTTTTTGAGTCTTTAAGCTCCGCATTGATTGAGGTTGCGATTATCCAGCCTTCATAGGCAAAAGCCGTGGCGCAGACCGCTTTGAATATTGCAGTCCCGGTCGGAATATCCGTCACAACGGTTGTGAAATTCTCAACGGTGTGTCCCTTTGTTAATCCGTAAATTGTTCCCGCAATGCCCATAAGAAGCAGGGGAATGAGCTTTATCAAAGTTGACGAAACCTGAAATTTGCCTGCAAGAATCGGCGAAAGGGTGTTCAGGGCATAACTGCCGATAAGATAGAAAGAGGAAAGAACGAGGCAAAGACCGCCCGAAATGTCGGCTTCCGAGCCGAATATAACAACGAGTGTGTATCTTGCCGAGAGCCAGGCAAGAGCCATTGTAAGGGTCGGATAATAAACGGTTGTCATAAACCAGCCGACCGAAAAGGCGTATTTTTCTCCGACCGCCGCTTCGGCATAGTCAACAACGCCGTTGACTTTTTCATATTTTGTTGCAAGAATTGAAAAAGCGTAGGCACAGATAATCATAATAAATCCGCCGATTATCCATGCAAGAATTCCGAGCTTCAGATTGCCTCCGGTATGCTTCAGAACAGCTTCGGCCTTGAAAAAAACTCCGCTGCCCACCACGATGCCGACAACCATGCAAACGGCTGTCAGCAGTCCGTATTTTTTCTTAAGTTCGCTTGCCATTTTTTATTTCACCTTTCCTTTATTACCCGAAGTTTTTGCACAAAAACAAAAACCGCAGATTTATGAAAAAAATTAATCTGCGGCGTTCGGGATTTCTCTAACAACGACATTATACAATATTAATTCACTTATGTCAATAAAAATTGGGCTATTTGACGGATTATTTTTCCGACAAATAATTATAAATGACTACTTGCCTTTGACAATAACTTATGTTATAATCAAAGATAATCAAAAATTCGAGGGGATTTTTACAAAATGAAAAGAATAATATCGGTTTTTGCCGTATGCGTGTTTATTATGCTGACCGCTTCTTCATGCAGTATAAAAAAGACGGATGGCGGCGTTTCCGGCACAGCCGCTCCGACTGCTTCAACCACCGTTGCTCAGACAAAAATGCACAACGACTTTAAAGACCGTTTACCCGTTTTCAAATTTGAAAACGAGCCGAGCGAAAGGTATGATGACGGAATGAGGTATATTCTGACCGTTAAATGCTCACAGAAAGAAAATGAAAAATATATCAAAGAGGTCAAAGAATCCGGTTTTACCGAAAACGCAATTGAAGATGAGGGCTATTTCTGCGCATATGATGAGCAAGGATATTATGCCGAAATAACCTACATCGGTGAAATGATGACCGTTTTTGTAAAATTACCCTGACACATAAAAATCGCATATGATCAGCGCATCAAAGCCCGAAAAGCCGATTTTGCGGCAGGCGAGCCTTGATGCGCTTTCTTTTTGCTCAGAGAATAATGCAGATAAGACCGCTGCACCCTTCGTTGATTACTCTTTCAAGCGTTTCTCTGAGCTTCAGCCTTGCGTCTCCGGGCATACGGTAAAGCTTATTGTGAAGCCCTTCGTTGACAAGCTCATGCAGGGATGTGCCGAATATGTTCGATTCCCAGATCATTGCGGGATTTTCTTCAAATTCTTTGAGCAGATATTTAATCAGCTCCTCGGATTGCGATTCCGAGCCGACTATCGGGGCAACCTCGGTCTGAATATCCGCTTTCATTATGTGAAGCGAAGGAGCGCTTGCCCTGAGACGTACTCCGTATCTGCCGCCCTGCTTCATAATCTCGGGTTCTTCAAGGGTCAGATCCTCAATTCCGGGCAGAACGATGCCGTAGCCCGTTGCTTCAACCTCGTCAAGTGCGTTTTGTATTCGCTGATATCCGCTCTGAGCGGCTGAAAGCTCTTTCATTCGCTTCATAAGCTCCTGCTCGCTGTCAACCGAAACTCCTGTTTCTTCCTCAAGAATTTTGAAAAACAGCTTCGGATGAAGCGCAACCGTGATTTTTGCGCTGCCTGTTGCAAGATCCATGCCGTCAACGGCGCAGGAGCAGATGTGCTC
>JBJEQC010000245.1:0-8988 GCA_051881555.1 Acutalibacteraceae bacterium | reverse complement strand
ACAACAAAAATCGCCGCTGTTCGGCACTCTTTAATTACTATTTGTGCTGACGCTTTAGCGGCAGAATGGAAATTTTTATGATTTTATCCGATAACGGCGGCGATTATCTTCTCGACAGGCTTTTTGAGCTTCGGGATTCGGACTATCTCGATTTTAACAGCCGATTGATTCCGACCGTGCCGAAAGAAAAGATGATTGGCGTTTGCACTCCCGAGCTTCGCAGGCTCGCAAAGGAATTTTCAAAGACGGAATATGCCGACGCATTTCTGGATTCTCTGCCGCATAATTACTATGAAGAAAATAACATTCATGCTTTTATGATTGAGAATATAAAGGATTATTCCGAGTGCATTTCACGGCTCAACCGATTTTTGCCCTATGTTGATAATTGGGCAACCTGCGACATGATGCGCCCGAAAGTGTTCAAAAAGCATCTTCCCGAGCTGCTCGGCAGTATCGAAATCTGGCTTGCTTCGGGAGAAACCTATACCGTTCGCTTCGGCATTGAAATGCTGATGACATTTTATCTTGACGAGCATTTCAGCCCCGGATATCCCGCCATGGTTGCCGGAATCCGCTCCGATGAATACTACATAAAAATGATGCAGGCATGGTATTTTGCAACCGCTCTTGCAAAGCAATGGGACGAAGCGATTAAATACATCGAGCAGAACAGGCTTGATGAGGACACTCACAATAAATCGATAAGAAAAGCCGTTGAAAGCTATCGGATAACGGATGAGCAAAAGGCTTATCTGCGAGGGCTGAAACGCTGAAAATTAACCGTTAGGAGAATAAATAATGTATTACAAAATCGAAAATGAATTTTTAACCTGCGAAATTGACGATATGGGCGCACAGCTCCATTCTCTAAGTCTAAAAGAAAATGAAAAAGAATATATCTGGCAGGGCAACCCCGAAATATGGTACGGTCAGGCTCCCGTTCTGTTCCCGATTATCGGCCAGCTTATCGGCGATAAATACCGTTATAACGGCAAGGAATACACCATGCCGAAGCACGGGCTTGCAAGAAAGCTTCCGTTTGCGGTTAAGGAATGCGTCGGAGCAAAAGCCGTTTTCAGCCTTGAAAGCGACGAAAACACGCTTAAAAGCTATCCGTTTGAGTTTGAACTGCTTGTAACTTTTGAGCTTTGCGGCAAATCGCTTGTCAACACTATGACAGTAATCAACAAAACCGACGGAGAAATGTATTTTTCAATCGGCGCACATCCCGGATTTAACTGTAAGGTGGGCGACATTATTGAATTTGAGAAGCCCGAAACCCTTTCAACCGAGAGGATTGACAAGGAAAATCTGATTATCCCCGAAAAATTCCCGCTGATTGAAAATTCAAGGGAAATCGAAATCACAAAAGAGATTTTCGAGCCTGACGCACTCATTCTTTCGGGTATGAAGTCAGAAAAGCTTCGCATAAAGGGCGAAAACGAGATAGAATTTACCTTCGGCAAATGCCCGTTCTTCGGCATCTGGGCGAAGCCGGGCGCACCGTATGTCTGCCTTGAACCGTGGTACGGAGTTAATGACGGCAGAGAGGTCAAAAATGATATTTCGGAAAAAAGAGGGATTCAGAAGCTTGAAAAAGGCGGAGAATTCAGTTTTTCATGGACGGCGGAAATCAAATAATGCAATTATAATAACAAGTGCGGCGTACTCCGATTCAGAGTATGCCGCATTGTATTAATGTTTTATAGATCTTTTCTGAAACAAATTATTCTGTTTGCTTCTTCAAAACCTGTTGCCATATGAAAATTAAAGCTGTCGGTGTTGTCAAGTTCGCAATCGCTCGCAAATTCCGAACAGCCTTTTTCTTTTGCCCAGCTTTCGCAGGCGTTCAGCAGTTCTTTTGCAAAGCCCATGTGACGGAATCTCGGCTCAATGAATATTCCCTCAAAATACCCGACGGGGGAGGATTGAGTTCCCTCAACATAATCATATCTTAGCTGACATTGTGCAAAGCCTGCGGGCTTTTCTTCGATAAATTTTATGAAGCATACCGCATTATTATTGTTGACTGTTTCGGCAAATTCAGATTCCAATTCATCAAGGTCGGCATTGTTCCACATTTTGATTGCCATTTCGGCTAAGCTTCGGCTGTCATTCTTTTCGGCTTTTTTAATCATAACGAATCACCCGACCATTTCAATTTATATTATTATCAATTATATACCTTTTCCGCATATCTGACCGTTGCCATTGCATCGGGAGAATAGCAGTCTGCGCCTATCATTCCGGCGTATTCCTCGGTCATTACCGCACCGCCGACAACGATTTTACATTCGGGAACTTCTTTTCGGAGCAGTTTTATGCTTTCTTCCATTGCGGGAACGGTGGTGGTCATCAGTGCGCTGAGCCCGACAAGCTCTGCGCCGCTTTGCTTTGCCGCTTCGGCGATTCTTTCGGGCGGAACATCTTTGCCAAGGTCAATAACATCGTAGCCGTAGTTTTCAAGCAGAACCTTGACAATGTTTTTGCCGATATCGTGAATATCGCCCTTGACCGTTGCAATAATGATTTTTCCCTTTTTGCTTTCGCCTGCGGGGATTGCGGCTTTGATTGCGTCAAAGGCTTCCTTTGCCGCCTGTGCGCTCATGAGAAGCTGGGGGAGATAGACTTTCTTTTCTTCAAAGCCCTTTCCGACCTCATTGAGAGCGGGAATTATCATTGAATCAATGATTTCAAGAGGTTCTGATGATTTAAGAAGCTCCGCCGCCGCTTCGCCCGCCTGCTCTTTCATGCCGTTGATGATACAGCCGTCAAGCGTCAGCCCGTCTGCTTTTTTTTGAGCGGGTTCGGCGGATTCCGCCTTTTCGCAGGCAAATTCAATATAATCGGAACAGCTTTCGTCTCTGCCCGTGAGAGCCATGAAGCAATGCCATGCGTTCATCATTTCCCGGGAAAACGGGTTGATTATGGCGCAGTCAAGCCCGTTCTGCATAGCCATTGTGTAGAAAACGGCGTTGACATCGGGTCTTGACGGCAGACCGAACGAAATGTTTGAAACCCCGAGATTTGTTTTGATTCCCGCTTCGTGAAGCATTTTAACGGCTTTCAGAGTAACATTTGCGCTGTTTGTGTCGCTTGAAACCGCCATGGCGAGAGGGTCAACGATGATATCTTTCTTTTCAATGCCGTATTTTTCTGCTTCGGCAATTATTTTTTCTGCAATCGCAACTTTGCCCTCTGCCGTTTCGGGAATTCCGCTCTCGTCAATCGTAACTGCAATCAGAACGCCGCCGTATTTTTTGACAAGCGGGAAAACGGCTTTCATGCTCTCAGCCTTGCCGCTGACCGAGTTTATCAGAGCCTTGCCGTTGTAAATACGCATTGCTTTTTCCATGGCTTCGGGGTCAACCGTGTCAATCTGAAGCGGCAGATCAACAATGCCCTGAACGGAGCTTATAACGCTCTCCATCATTTGGGGTTCGTCAATTTCGGGCAGTCCGACATTTATATCGAGCACCGAAACGCCCTTGATATTCTGGCTGACCGCTTCGCCGAGAATGTAGCCGATATCGCCGTTTCTCAATGCTTCTTTGAAGCGCTTTTTGCCTGTCGGATTGATTCTTTCGCCGATGATAACGGGATTTTTACCGATTTCAACGGCATGAGTGTATGATGAAATAACCGTCAGATTTTTCTTTTCGGGAAGCCTGAACGGCATATTTTTTGTCTTTTCAACGGTTTTGCGGATATATTCGGGCGTTGTTCCGCAGCAGCCGCCGATTATCGTCGCTCCCGCCGAAACGATGTCACGCATAATATCCGAAAATTCATCTGCTCCGATGTCAAAAACGGTCTTTCCGTTTTCGGTTCTCGGCAGACCTGCGTTGGGATTAACGATTATCGGAATGCTTGCATTTTTGGCTATTTCGGGAACGATTCCGAGCATCTGCTTCGGGCCGAGCGAGCAGTTGATGCCGATTGCGTCTGCGCCGAGACCTTCAAGCATTGCAACCATTGCGGCGGGATTTGCGCCCGTCATCAGCTTTTTGCTCTCGTCATAAACGCAGGTTATGAACACGGGCAGAGAACAGCTCTCTTTTGCCGCAAGCAGAGCGGCTTTCGCTTCGTAGGAATCGTTGATTGTTTCAATCAGAATCAGGTCTGCGCCTGCTTCTGCGCCGATTTTAATTGTCTCCGAGAAAATATCAACCGCTTCTTCAAACGGCAGATCGCCGAGCGGTTCGAGCATTTTGCCTGTCGGGCCGATATCGAGCGCAACGAAAGCGTCATAGCCCTTGCAGGCGGTTTTGGCGTTGTTAACCGCCGCCGAAACTATTTCGGAAAGATTGTCGAATTTAAGGCGGTTTGCGCCGAAGGTGCAGGTGGTTATAATCTGGGCTCCCGCTTCAAGATAAAGGCGGTGCATTTCAATGATTTTTTCGGGGTTTATGATGTTCCAGTTCTCGGGATATTCTCCGGGTTTTAGTCCGTTCGCCTGAAGAAAAGTTCCCGCTCCGCCGTCGCAGTAGGTGATTCCGCTTTTTATTTTTTCAAGAATGTTCATTTTTTCACTTCAATCTCTGTAAGGGCAGTTAACTCCGCTGCAAATCATGCAGCCGGGCCCTTTGCATTTATTTTTTTCTTTGCCGATTCCTATAATCGCCGTTACGGATTTAACCGGAATCATCATCAGGCTGTCGGTCAGGGTCAGCCCGATTGTTTTGCCTGCATCAAGAAAAGATAAAATATCTTTTTGATTTTCAATCGGCAAATCACCGTATCCGGGGCTGAATCTCGGTCTGAGAAAATCAGGATTTTCAAACGAGAAATTTATTTTGTCGCAAAATGCTTCAATTGCCGCCGAGCCGACGCAGTCGCTGACTATTCCTTTGAGAGGGGAGAGGGCGGCGTTTTTTGAAAGCAGTCGGTGAGCGCCGAAGCCTGTTGTTGCGGCAAAAACATAGGCATAATCACAGCCGCTGAGATTTTTTTCGAGCGAGCGGCTCTGAACTTTAATGAAGCCGAGGTCAACGCCATTTTCAATTCTGACGGGAACCTTCTTGAAGCAAGCCTTGAAATCCGCCGCTTTCAGAAATTCTTCGGTGCATTCGGCAATGAGCTTTTCGGTTTCTGCATCAAGCTTTGCCGAATAATAGCCGAGATAGACCGCAACCTCTTTCGGGTTAACGGTTATCCCGGAGGCGGGAGTTTTAATAATGTTAATCATCCGATAATATCCTCAAGATTAGCTTTGATTTTTGCGGCAACATCGGGCTTGTTCATCGAATAAACATGAACCGTCTTGATGCCGTTTGCATAAAGGTCAACTATCTGCTCGGTGGCGTAGGCGATGCCCGCCTGCTTCATTGCCGCAGGGCTTGAGCCGAAGCGGTCAACAATCTGAATGAATCTGCGGGGCAGAACCGTGCCCGAAAGGCTTCTGATTCTCTTAACCTGAGAGGGATTTGTGACGGGCATAATTCCGGGAATGACGGGAACGGTGATTCCCGCTTCTCTTGCCTTATAAAGGAAATTATACAGTATATTATTATCAAAAAACATCTGAGTAGTCAGAAATTCGCAGCCTGCGTCAACCTTGGTTTTGAGGTTCTGAATGTCCTGCTTCTGATTTTCGCTTTCGGGGTGACCCTCGGGGTAGCATGCGCCGCCGATACAGAAGCCGCCGAATGCCTTGATTTCAGCCGCAAGGTCGCAGGCGTGAGAATAGTCAAGGCTCTTTTTGCTCATTCCTTCGGGAATATCTCCTCTGAGGGCAAGAATATTTTCAATTCCCATAGCTTTCATACGGGCAAGATTGTCTTTAATCTTATCTCTGTCGGAGCAAACGCAGGTGAGATGCGCAATCGGAGTAACGCCGGTTTCGAGAATGCTTTCGGCAACATCGAGGGTGTATTTGTCCGTCGTTCCGCCTGCGCCGTAGGTAACGCTCATAAAACCGGGTTTTATCTTTGCAATCTCAAGAGCGGAATTCTTGATGTTTTCGTATGTTTCGCTGCTTTTGGGAGGAAAAACCTCAAACGAGAGGGAGAGCGAATCCCTGTTCATAATATCAATAACTTTCATTTTCAATCAACCTTTTCTTTTGAATATCAATAATTTGCTGAAAACATAGTTCAGTATAACAACAATGATTTGAACAATGATTTTTGCGATAAATTCGTTGAGGCTGAGCAGAGTTACCATGACGAACATGAAAAGCAGTTCAACAAGAAGCGAAAACAGCCTTGCTCCGATGAAGCCGACAAACTCTCTGCCCGCAATCTCGGGCTTCCAGCTCTTTGATTCAAAAACAATCAGCTTGTTTGTGACAAAGGCGAATATTACCGCAACGACCCACGCAATAACGGTTGCGTCAAGATAATCCGTTCCGCTGCCGAGCAGGTCAAGAGCCTTTTCCCAGCCTGCCGAGCCGATGAGCGCATTGAAAACGCCGTCCCATCCGACCGAAATGAAAATCTTCTTTGTGATATAGAATGTCACAAGATTAACGGCGGTTGTCAGCACGCCGAAAATGATATAAGTAACAATTTCTCTTGTAAAAAGCTTGTCAATGAGCTTGCCGATGAAGCTTTCTTTTTTGAACAGCCTGAAAAGAAGCTCCCTTATTTTTTCAATCATAATTAATCTCCGATTCAAAATTTTTGCCGCAATATATCAAACATTTTAAATCAAAAACCAAATAAAGTCAATAAATGCTTGCATTTTTAATATATTATGTTAAAATAATATGAAAAGACAGAGAGGTGAAACTGATGGATTCAGCGCCTCAAATCAAAAAAAGAATACATTTTCTTGATGAATTGCGGGGCTTTGCGGTCTTTTGCATGATATTTTATCACGCATTTTTCATCATCGGTTCTTTCTTTGAGATTGCGGCGGCAGATTGGCTGTTTGAGTTTTTTATGCCCGTTCAGCCGATTTTTGCCGGGATTTTTATTTCAATCTGCGGCCTTTCATGCACATTGTCAAAGAATAATCTGAAAAGGGGAACAATCCTGCTCGGCGTTGCGCTCGGTCTGACTTTTGTGACTGCCGTTGTCATGCCGAAGCTCGGATTTGCCGAATGTGAAATTTATTTCGGCATTCTTCATTTTCTTTCGGTTTCGATTTTGATTTATGCCCTGCTTTCAAAGGCGATTTTGAAAATTTCGCCGTTTGCGGGCTTGCTTGTATGCGCCGTGCTTTATGCTTTCACAAGCGGAATAGCCGACGGATATCTCAGCTACGGCGAGCTGATAACGCTCCGTTTGCCCGAGAGCCTTTATGAATCAAATCTGCTTATGCCCCTCGGAATCTATTCGCCGTCGTTTTATTCCGCGGATTATTTTCCGCTTTTCCCCGACATATTCATTTCCTTTGCGGGCGTGTTTGCGGGCAGATATTTTGCGGGAAAAGGATATCCCGAAAAGTGGTATAAAAAGCGTTCCTCTTTTTTCGGCTTTCTCGGCAGAAACGCTTTGATAATCTATATTGCCCATATGCCGATAATTTACGGTGCGGCATACGGAATTGAAATGATAATAAATTTGTTTAAATGATTGGAGTATGAAAAAATGAGCGAATCATGCAGCGGAAATTGCTCGAGCTGTTCGAGCAACTGTTCATCAAAAGATGCTCAGGATATGAGAATCCCGAGCGGACCGTTCAGCAATGTTAAAAAGGTAATCGGCGTTGTCAGCGGCAAGGGCGGAGTCGGCAAATCTCTCGTAACCTCGTTGCTTGCAAGCGCAATGCAGGCAAGAGGAAACGCCTGCGCCGTGCTTGATGCGGATATAACCGGCCCGTCAATTCCGAAATCGTTCGGAATAAAGTCGAGAGCAAAAGCCGATGAAACAGGTCTGCTCCCCGAGGAGAGCAAGCTCGGCGTTAAGATTATGTCAATAAATCTTCTGCTTGAAAGCGAAGATTCTCCCGTTGTCTGGAGAGGCCCCGTTATCTCGGGCGTTATTCAGCAGTTCTGGAAAGATGTTGCATGGGGCGATGTTGACTATATGTTCGTCGATATGCCTCCGGGAACAGGCGATGTTTCGCTGACCGTTTTCCAAAATCTTCCCGTTGACGGTATCATCATCGTAACCTCTCCGCAGGATCTGGTAACGATGATTGTCAAAAAGGCTTTCAACATGGCGAAGCTTATGAACATTCCCGTGCTTGGTCTTGTTGAGAACATGAGCTATGTCGTCTGCCCCGACTGCGGAAAAGAAATCAAGGTCTTCGGCGAAAGCAGGATTGACGAAATTGCCGCCGAAATGGGCGTTCCCGTTCTTGCAAAGATTCCCATTGACCCGAAAACGGCTTCCCTTGTCGATAAGGGAGCAATCGAGCTTGCAGACGATAAATATGTTGCTTCGGCAGTTGATTTTTTGTCGAAAATGGATTAAAATACAAGCAGCAAAATGCTTTTAGGAGTGTTAAATAATGATTGATATTAAGTTTTTGAGGGAAAATCCCGAAGCTGTCAAAGAAAACATAAAGAAAAAGTTTCAGGACAGCAAGCTTCCGCTCGTTGACGAGGTTATCGAGCTTGACGCAAAATCAAGAGCAATAAAGGGTGAGGCCGACAGCCTCAGAGCCAACCGCAACAAGGTTTCAAAGGAAATCGGAATGCTCATGGCTCAGGGCAAAAAGGAAGAAGCCATGGCGGCAAAGTCAAAGGTCACCGAGTTTTCCGAGAGACTTGCCGAGTGCGAAAAGCTTGAAGCTGAATATGCCGAAAAAGTTACCAAAATAATGATGGTCATTCCCAATATCATTGACCCGAGCGTTCCCATCGGCAAGGATGACAGCGAAAATGTTGAGGTCACAAAATACGGCGAGCCCGTAGTTCCCGATTTTGAGATTCCTTATCATACCGATATCATGGAGCGATTCAACGGCATCGACCTTGACGCCGCAAGAAGCGTTGCGGGCAACGGATTTTATTATCTCATGGGCGATATCGCCAGAGTACATTCTGCCGTTATCTCATACGCAAGAGACTTTATGATTGACAGAGGCTTTACT
>JBJEQC010000244.1:0-8997 GCA_051881555.1 Acutalibacteraceae bacterium | reverse complement strand
ATTACATACTTTCGGGAACGGTTATTTTGAACATCGAAAGTACATTGTGCATAACGCTCTTTACGCACAGGCAGAGGCTTAGCCTTGCCTGCATGAGAGCTTCATCCTCGCAGTTAACACGGCAGGCGTTGTAGAACTTGTGGAACAGCGTTGCAAGGTCAACGGCATAGCGTGTTATCTTTGCGGGGTCATAATTCCTTGCGGAAGCGATTATCTCGTCCGTCAGCGACGCAAGATGCCTGATAAGCTCCTTTTCCTCGGGCTCTTTGAGCAGAGCAAGCTCGGGAACGGTGCATTCTCTCGGTGTTTTGCCCTCCGAGGCAAGCTTTTTGAGAATGCTGCAAATTCTTGCGTGGGCATACTGGCAGTAATAAACGGGATTCTGTGAGCTTTGCTCAACGGCAAGGTCAAGGTCAAATTCCATCTGAGAACCCGGCTCTCTCATGTTAAACAGGAAGCGGACTGCGTCAATGGGAATTTCTTCAAGCAAATCAACAAGCGTGATTGCCTTGCCCGAACGCTTGCTCATGCGGACAACCTCGCCGTCACGGGTCAGGCGTACAAGCTGCATGAGAATAATGTCAAGGTCGTCGCCGCTGCATCCGATTGCGTCAAGAGCGCCCTTCATTCTTGCAACATGGCCGTGATGATCTGCGCCCCAGACATCGATAGCCTTTTCAAAACCTCTCTTCTGAAGCTTGTTGCGGTGGTAGGCGATGTCGGCGGCGAAATAGGTCGGGTTGCCGTTGGTTCGGATAAGAACCTCATCTTTCAGCTCAAGGCGTTCAATCTCCTCGGGGGTCTTGCCCTCGCTTGCAAGCCTTGCGCCGAGAACTTCCTTGTTTTTATACCAGAGCGCGCCGTCCTTTTCGTAGGTCAGCCCTTTGCTCTTCATTATTTCAATGGTTTCGGCAAGCTCGCCGTCATTGTGAAGCGTGCTTTCAAGGAACCATGTGTCATATTCAATGCGGTATTTTGTGAGATTTTCTTTCATTGCGGCAATGTTGCGGGGCAGGGCGTAGTCAACAAGAGCCTTTCTGCGCTCGCTTTCGGTGGCGTTCAGATATTTATCGCCGTTGATTTCCGCAAATTCCTTTGCCCTGTCGATGATATCCTCGCCGTGATAGCTGTCCTCGGGCAGCTCAACGGCATTTTCACCCTTGAAAATCTGCTGATATCTGATATCCAGCGAAAGGCCGAATTTGTCAATCTGATTGCCTGCGTCGTTAACATAAAACTCACGGCTGACATCGTAGCCCGCAAAGTCCATAACCGCCGCAAGGCAGTCGCCGAGAGCGCCGCCTCTTGCGTTGCCCATGTGCATGGGACCCGTGGGGTTTGCGGAAACAAATTCAATATTTATCTTTTTGCCTGCGCCGTAATCCGAACGGCCGTAGCTTTCGCCCTTTTCAAGAATATCCTGAATTATGAAAGCGTTGAAGCTGTCGCACAGGTAAAAATTCATAAAGCCCGGCCCTGCGATTTCGCATCTGTCAAAGAATGTGCCGCTGAGCTCCAGCCTGTCTGCGATAATCTGAGCAATTTTTCTCGGAGGGGCTTTGAGATCTCTTGCCCATGCCATTGCGGCGTTTGAAGAATAATCGCCGTTCTCTTTGTTGGCGGGAACTTCGATATTAAAATCGCTGAGCGGAACCATGGGAAATTCGCCGTCCGCCACGGCTCTGCCTGCGGCGTCCATGATTGCCGTGCGCATTTCGCTGATTGCCTGCTTGACTAAAAGTGACATTTTTTATTCCTCCTGTGTGTTACTGCCGCCGACAGAAGCGGTCTTTTCCGCAACGGTTATGCAAAGCCTGTTTTCCGAAGCAGGCGCATTGTTGAAATCAATTGCGTATGAAAATCTGAGAGTGCCGCCGGATTCGCCGACATCGTTTTCAATTTCGGTTGCATAAACTCCCATCATCAGCGCACCGAACGGCGTTGAATAAAAGCAGGAGTGGCGGCGATCCTTTTCGATTGTCATTTCCGTGCTGTACTTTCCGACACGGGACATTATTATTTTTTCAGACCCTTCAACTTTCAGAGTTGTTACGCAGTTTGCCATCTCCTCGTCGGTTTCGCTGTAAACAACCGTACAGCCGCCTTCCGTTGCCTCAAAGCTTCCGGAGGAGGTCAGTTCATATATGCTTTCTTCGCCGTCGGTGATGTGGCGGTCAACTATTTTAATAACTGCTTCTTTCATTTCTTTCCTTTCGGGAACAATCCTTTATTGATGCTTTTGAATTGCAAGCTCAATCAGCCTGTCAAGCAGCTCGGGATAGGGGATTCCCGAAGCGGCAAACAGCTTGGGATACATGCTGATTGAGGTGAATCCGGGGATGGTGTTCGGCTCGTTGAGCATTATTGCGCCGTCGCTTGAACGAACGAAAAAGTCAACTCTCGTAAGACCCGAACAGCCGAGAATTTTATAAACCCTGACCGCTGTTTCACGCAGGTCATTCAGAACATTCTCGGGGAGCCTTGCGGGGATAATCAGCTCGCTTTCATTGGCAAGATATTTTGCCTCATAGTCATAAAACTCGTTGCAGGGAACAACCTCGCCCGCAACAGAGGCAATCGGTTCATCATTGCCGAGAACGGCGCATTCAACCTCCATGCCGACTATGCCTTCTTCAAGAACAAGCTTTTTATCGTGCTCAAAAGCTTTTTCGCAGGCTTCTTCAAGCTCCGGGATACTCTTAGCCTTGCTTATGCCGACCGAAGAACCTGCGTTTGCGGGCTTAACGAAAATCGGAAATCCGAGCTTATCAGCCGCATTTTTGAGCAGAGCGTCTTTATCGGCGGAATAGGCATTTTTGTCAAAAGAAACCCATTTTGCCTGATTGATGCCGTAGAGATCCATAATGGCGTTTGTTACAGCCTTATCCATGCAGATTGCGCTTGATTCCGTGTCACAGCCGACATAGGGCAGACCTGCAATTTCAAGAAGCCCCTGCATTGTGCCGTCCTCGCCGTTTTTGCCGTGGAGCACGGGAAAAACAGCATCGATTTTTTCGATTCCTGCACCTTTTGAAAGGCGGATGATTCCGTGATGCGAACGGTCGGTGGAAATAACCGCAGGCTCAAGATTTTCTTTGTCCTCAAGCCATTTCCGCCCGGGGAGCATATCGGGAGAGCCGCTGTAAATATAGCATTTTCCGCTGTCGGTTATGCCCATGGTGATAATATCGTATTTGTCGGTCGGGATATTTTTGATTACGGAGCATGCGGAGGAGAGCGAAACATCGTGTTCGCTTGAAACTCCGCCGAAAAGGACGAGAACTTTTTTCTTCATGGTGATACTCCTTTGCAATTATGAAAACAATCGTTACTTTCCCATTATAATTATTTTATAGTTAAATTATGATAGCATAAACCGAAAGATTAGTCAATATCGCAAAGCGGAAAATCAAAGCTTTTTGACGGCAAGGCAGTATGCGGAGCTTGCGGGGGCTTTCATGGGGCGGGATGGGTTTGCCTTGTTATAATCCGAGAAGTATTGCTCCGTCGCTTCCTCGGCGTTCAGATGCTCATAGATGAGATATCCGAAGCGTGAAAGAAGCCGCTCAATTTCAAGATATGTATAAGCCGACTGCATGCTTTCGCCCGCTCCCGACGCAAGAGAAACAAGCTTTTCATCCTCGGAGCAGTGATAATCAAAAACAATGCTGCTGCCGGGTGACTGAAGTCTGCCGATTATTCCAAGGATGCTTGAAAATTCATTGACGGTCAGATATTGAGTTGCGCCAAGAATGCTGCAAAAGCTTTTTACTCTGCGGTCAAAGCCGTCTGCAATCAGCCTGACTGCCGTCCGGTTGGTCATTTTTTGCTCTGCGGGGATATAATAAGTGTTTTCGGGCGTGTCAATTCCCGCCCGTTCAAGCCTGCGGAGCTTATCTTCAATAACATCGGCAAAATCAAGCTCTATAACCTTCAAGCCCTCGGGTCTGTGAAGCGAACGGTACGCAAAGGTGTCATATCCCGAGCCGATTGCCGCATATACGCTTGTTCCGATAAGGCAGGCGGTTTCAAGCGAACGCTCTGCGAATGCGCTTCGGGCAAGCACGGGCGGAGCGATAACGCTGACTGCGGCATCTAGAGCAGATTGCTTGTCGCCTTCAAAACCGGGCTTGAAAAAGCCGATTCCGTCAGCCAGGCTTCCGGCAATCATTCCGTATTCTTCATCGCCCAAAAGCCGCTTTGCAAGATAATCGTTAAAAATCGGCGGTTCGGCGTTTTCCGAATGGTAAGCCCTCGCAAAGGCACACATAAGAGCGGTTCTGTTTTCTTTCATGTTAAATCACCTCACTATTCCTAATACCATAAAGCCGAACCGATAACAAGACTTGACTTTTCGGCGATTTTGTGGTATTATAAAGGCAACAAAAAAGAAATTTTCGGGAACATATCCGAGGCTTGAAATCAGGCTTCGATATGTTCCCTTTTTTTAGCAAAAAACCCAACATTTTTTATAAAACATATTAAATATTATAATATTATTTCTATTATAGAACTATATTTATATATAAATATGTTATAATAGACTATAATTATTGCAGTTTGAAAAGGAGATCAATTATGGCTGATATTTACTCGGCGCTTGCGGATATTGTAAGCGGCATTGCTCAGACAGTTAAAGACTGCGGTTTTACCGTTGTAGTTCCCGACGGAACGGAGAGCGGAGCACTGCCTGCGGTTGACGATTCGGGCAGAATTACGATAAAGTACAAGGGCGAAAACAAGGCTCTCAAGGTTGAATATTTCAGCAACAGAATAACGCTTTTCGGCGCAAACAAAGAGGGCGAGATACTTGAAAGCGACTATTCAAAGCTTTCCGTTTCTCTGCTTGACCCCGAAACCTGCGACGGCAAGGATACAAAATATATCGTCAATGAGTTCAGCGACACGCTGATTGAGAATTTCGGAACAAAAACTCAGAAGCCGACGAAGTCAAAGCTGCCTCAGCCCGTCTCAAAGGCGGCGGCAAAGAGCGGGGCGGTATCCTATGACCCCAACACCCTTGCAAACCGTTTTACGGCCATCTATCCCGAACTGAGAGAAGAATACAAGGCGAACTGCGACAAATACGGCCAGTTCCTTGCCGAGGATTTCTTTATTAATCACGGCACACCCGTCGTGCTTGAAACAATCAGGCAAAACGATCCCGTTAAGATGAGGAGACTGTTTAACCTGCTTAACGAGATTTATGAGGACGGCACAAACGAGACACAGAGCCTGATTGCCGTTACCATTCTCGGAGCAATGGACAATGACCAGGAAATGCTTGCAAACTGCGTTGACTATATGTGCGACGATATGACAAGCCCCGTCATCAATGTCAACAAATATCTCGCTTCAAGAGGCGGAAAGGGCGCAAAAATGCGTCTTGAAAATCCGCCGAAATATAAGCCCAAAAAGGCGAAGAAAAACAAAGGCGTAATGTCAAGTCTTGGAATGTGAGGGCCGGATTTTGGAAAATATTGAAAATATCGGATTGAATGAAGAATTGCAATCGGGCGACATGAGCACCGTTGTCACCGAAAACTATGACGCAAGCCAGATTCAGGTCCTTGAGGGGCTTGAAGCGGTTCGCAAAAGACCCGGAATGTATATCGGTTCAACAAGCTCGTCGGGTCTGCATCACCTTGTTTATGAAATTGTTGATAACTCTATCGACGAGGCTCTTGCGGGATACTGCACCCACATTGAGGTTGACATCGAAGAGGGAGATATTATCTGCGTTACGGATAACGGCAGAGGTATTCCCGTTGACATTCAGGAGCAGACCGGGAAAAGCGCTCTCGAGGTAGTTTTCACCGTTCTTCACGCCGGCGGCAAATTCGGCGGCGGTGGATACAAGGTTTCCGGAGGACTTCACGGCGTTGGCGCTTCGGTTGTTAACGCTCTTTCGGAGTGGCTTGAGGTTGAGGTTCACAAGAACGGCAAAATTCATCGCATGAAGTTTGCAAGAGGCGCAATAGTTGAGCCTATGACGGTAATCGGCGATACCGACATCACCGGCACAAAGGTCAGATTTAAACCCGACCCCGAAATGTTCACTGACACAACAACCTATGATTACGATATCCTTCACAAGAGATTGCAGGAAGAGGCTTTTCTTAACGCCGGTCTCAGAATAACTCTCACCGACAAGAGAATCGCTTCAGAGGAGCTTCCCGAAGAAAAGCGTACCGAAA
The DNA here is from genome assembly GCA_051881555.1 of Acutalibacteraceae bacterium. Lineage (GTDB taxonomy): Bacteria > Bacillota > Clostridia > Oscillospirales > Acutalibacteraceae > CAG-177. The sequence continues at coordinate 2,800 of JBJEQC010000244.1, read as the reverse complement.
CAATGTGCTATGAGGGTGGCATCAAGGAGTTTGTTTCGTTCCTCAATAAGAACAAATCCCCCATCCACGAGGATGTTATATATATGTCGGGCAAAAAGGACGATGCAATGGCAGAGCTTGCGTTCCAATATTCCGACACATACACCGAAGTTATCGTATCTTTCGCAAATAATGTTCACACCCCCGAAGGCGGTATGCACGAAGACGGCTTCAAGCTTGCGCTGACAAGAGTGCTCAATAAGTACGGCAAAGAAAAAGGCATACTCAAGGGCGACGACAAGGTCAGCGGCGAAGATTGCCGTGAAGGCATCACCTGCGTTATTTCGGTCAAGCTTACCGAAGCGCAGTTTGAGGGTCAGACAAAGGCGAAGCTCGGCAACAGTGAAATCAAGACCCTTGTCAATTCGCTTGTCGGCTCCGCACTTGAACAGTATCTTGACGATAACCCCGCAGTCGGCAAAATTATTCTTGAAAAGGCTCTGACGGCAAACAGAGCAAGAGAAGCCGCAAGAAAAGCAAGAGAGACCGTTCGCCGCAAGAACGGGCTTGAATCGGGTCAGATGCCGGACAAGCTTCAGGATTGCAATGAGCGTGACCCGTCTCTTTGCGAGCTTTACATCGTAGAGGGCGACTCGGCCGCAGGCTCCGCAATCCAGGGCAGAGATTCAAGATTCCAGGCAATCCTCGCGATGTGGGGCAAAATGCTCAATGTTGAGAAGGCAAGGCTTGACAAGGTTTACGATAACGATAAGCTCAATCCCCTTATCGTCGCTCTCGGATGCGGCATCGGAGATGAATTTAACCTTGAAAAGCTCCGCTACCACAAAATAGTAATCATGAGCGATGCCGATGTTGACGGAGCTCATATCAGAACACTTTTGCTTACATTCTTCTTCAGATATATGAAGCCGCTTATCGAAAACGGCTATGTTTATTCCGCCGTTCCGCCTCTTTATAAGCTCACAAAGGGCAAGACTCAGAGAGTGGCCTATTCCGATGAGGAAAGAGACAGAGTGTCTGCGGAGCTCAGAGGCGATAAAGCGGATGCAAAGGTTGATATCAACCGCTTCAAAGGTCTTGGTGAAATGGATCCTCACGAGCTGTGGGATACAACCATGGACCCCGAAAAGCGTACGCTTCGCCGCATCACTCTTTCGGATGCCCTTGCGGCTGATTCGGTTTTCAATCTTCTTATGGGCGAAGAGGTTGACCCCCGCCGTGAATGGATTGAAGACAACGCAAAATATGTTACAAATCTTGATATTTAAGGAGGTGGGAAAGAATGGCTCATAACAGAGATTATAAACCGGAAGATATACTTTTTCCGGATCAGATAATTACTACATCCGATATTGTGCCCGAAATGAAAGCGGCAATGCTTGACTACGCAATGTCGGTTATCGTTGACCGTGCTCTCCCCGATGTTCGTGACGGACTCAAGCCCGTTCACCGTCGTATCCTCTACACAATGTACGAAGATAATCTGACCTCGGACAAGCCCTTCAAGAAGTCGGCAACCTGCGTCGGTGATGTTCTGGGTAAATATCATCCCCACGGTGACACATCGGTTTATGACGCAATGGTGAGGCTTGCTCAGGACTTCTCGATGAGATATATGCTCGTTGAAGGTCACGGAAACTTCGGTTCGGTTGACGGCGATCCGCCGGCTGCATACCGTTACACAGAGGCGAGACTGAGCAAAATCAGCAACAAGATGCTTGAGGATATCGATAAGGATACGGTCGATTGGGGCCCCAACTTTGACGAAAGCCGCAAGGAGCCCAGATCACTGCCCTCAAGATTTCCCAATCTTCTCGTTAACGGTTCACAGGGTATTGCCGTCGGCATGACCACGAGCATTCCTCCGCACAATCTCGGTGAAGTTATAGATGCCTGCGTCTGCGTTCTCGATAACGGCGAGGCAACCCTTGATGACCTCATGCAGTATGTTCACGGCCCCGATTTCCCCACAAAGGGTATCATTATGGGTCGCTACGGCATCAGACAGGCTTATGAAACCGGCAGAGGCAAGGTTATTGTCAGAGCAAAAACCGAGTTTGAAGAATACGGAAAAGATAACAGAACAAGAATCATTGTCACCGAGCTTCCCTATCTTGTCAAAAAGCGTGCTCTTATCAAAAAGATTGCCGAGCAGGTAAGGGATAAACGCATCGAAGGCATTTCGGATCTCCGTGACGAAACAGACAGAAACGGCATGAGAATCGTTATTGAGCTTAAGCGTGACGCCAATGCCGAGGTTGTTCTCAACAAGCTTTTCAGCCAGACTGAAATGCAGTCAACCTTCAGCATTATCATCCGTGCTCTTGTTGAAGACGGCAAACAGCCCAAGATTCTCTCGCTCCGCAACTATATTGACGAATATCTTGCTTACCAGAAGCAGGTTGTCCGCAGAAGAACACAGTATGACCTGAAAAAAGCTCTTGAAAGAGCTCACCTGCTCGAAGGTCTTATCATAGCCCAGGATAATATTGACGAAGTAATCCATATTATCCGCACAAGCTATGACGACGCAAAAATCAGGCTTATGGAACGCTTCGGCCTTGATGACGTTCAGGCTCAGGCAATCCTTGACATGAGGCTCAAAGCTCTCCAGGGGCTTGACAGAGAGAAGCTTGTTGAAGAATATAAGGCTCTCGAAGAAAGAATAGCTTATTACCGTGAGCTTCTTGCCGATGAAACGAAGCTCAACGGCGTTCTGAAGGAAGAGCTTATTGCAATAAGAGACAAGTTCTCCGACGAAAGAAAGACAGAGATTCAGGATGTCAGCGGTGAGGTTGAC
>JBJEQC010000243.1:0-9003 GCA_051881555.1 Acutalibacteraceae bacterium | reverse complement strand
ATCTTCTTTGATATCAAGCTTTATTTGCAACGCTATTTCATCATCGGCAACTTTTGCAGGCGCATAACATCCGTACAGAGCAAAAACAAGAGCAAAGGTGAGCACCAAAGCGATTATTTTATTAAATTTTTCTTTAATCATAATTTTCTCCATATTATAAGGTCGGGTTTTGCCCGAAAGCACAAATCCCTCGTAGGTAACGCTGTCCTCAGCGTTACCAAAATCAATAATAATTCATTTTATCTTCACCTTACCGATCCTCAGCCCTACGGGCAGCGATTTGCCTCCCTCGTGAGGGTGCGGGTTGCCGGTGGCAACCTCTGAGCGAAAGCTCAGAAGCACCGACCGAGGCGGCAGCCGAGACGGTGGCACGGCGTTAAGCCGTGACGGAGGGAGTTAACTAAGGAGCCCAAGCAGATAATTGCAGTTTTTCCATGAAAACAGCAGAAATCAACGACAACACGGTAGGGGCGAACTGAGTTCGCCCGCCTGAAAATGCCCGATATCAATGTAATTCCATTGTAGGGAACGCTGTCCTCGGCGTTCCGGGAAAACATAAAATATAACGGCACGGTTTTTTATGCGGGACGGGTGACCGTCCCCGACGGTTGCCATCTGAAAACGCACGATTTCACGAATAATCCGTAGGGTTCGGCGTCCCCGACGAACCGATTCGCCGCAGGCGAATAATATGCACATTTTCAAAACGGCGGGAGCAAGCCCCCGCCCTACTCTGAACACTGCAAAATCCGTTATTTCTGCTTTTTGGACGATGTGGGCATCGTCCGTTACAAATAAAAAAACAATCCGTAGCCTTGCGGCTGTCCGTGAAAACATATCAAATCCAACGGAACACCGAGGACGGCGTTCCCTACTGATGCTTGCGTATTTTTTGTTGCGCTGATTAATCCGTTACCTTATCACAAAATTGGAATTTATAGGTACAGTATATTACCTATTTATTTTTTTCATTTCTTTTTTTAGTCGAGCAAAATTCAAATCTTCCCAAAGTGGCAAAATATGTCCACCTTTTAATCTCATTGAAGCTTCAAGCATAGCGCCGTAATAGGCAACTCTGAAATCGGTAAATTCGGAAGTTTTACATTTTCTTTTATATGTTTCATACAGCCCGTATGCATCTCCCCACATATTACGAAGCTGAAATAAATCATATTCTCTGTCTGCCCATATACTGCCACAGGGGTCGATGAAAGCTATAAGTTTAAAAGTTTTTGGGTCAGCCATTATATTCATTATATTGAGGTCAGCGTGAATAAGAACAGGTTTTGTTTTTTCTTGAGGTAGTTTGTTGAAAAGTTTAGTTGCCACAAAAAGAAGATTCATTTTCTTTTTGCTGAATTCTCCTTTTTCGGCTAATTCATTCAAAGCTTTGAGCCAAGGCTCCTGTTTTTCTATTTTATAATAATCATACCAACTGTCATACACGGGGTTTGACAAAGAACCGAATTTGTCGTTTGTTACGCTGTGCCATTCGAGCATACCCGAAATAACTTCATCAGCGAATTTTTGCTTCTGACTCTTACTCTTAAATAAAAAATTGGGCATCAACACATTTTGCCCCTCAACAAAGCTCATAGCCAGAATTGCGGTATCGTTGTCTTCGTATGTGAAAAGTACTTCGGGCATTTTAACACTTGTATTTTTTGACAAGAAACTGAGTTGAAGAGCTTCCTCGTGTTGCATTTCCTGAAGTTTATAGCCTTTAATTGCAATAACATCACCGTCAGAAAGAGTAACTTTATAAACTCTGCCGTAACTGCCTCCGCCAATAAATTTGAAGTCGGTAGCTGTTTTATTAAGCTTTTCAAAAATGACATCAGGCATAACCGATATTAAATGCTTGTCACTATTATTAAGAAGTCTCATTTTTACCCCCGTTATTTGTTTCTGAAAATCCCGCTTTTCCGTTCAAATCTCAAAAATCCAACATCTCTGCCCGGCATTATTCCTCCGGCATTGAAATGCAGAAATCGACTTCTCTCCAAGAAAACTCATGCGAATATGTTCCGCTGAGCGAGGGGTTCAGGCGGCTTTTGGGGGTGAAGATTACAAAGCCTTTTTCGGTCAGATAAAAGCTCTCGGAGCTGAAAATCTCATCAAATCGCTCATACGCCGTTTCGTCAATCGGCGTTGCGGTATCTTCAAAATCTTTTCTGACGGCGGGAATCAGAATATCATTCAGTAGAATTTCATATCCCGATTCGGGGTTGTCGGTATCAACCATAAAATCAAAGAGGGTGCAGACCTGCTCACGGTTTATGTCAAAGCAAATGCTGCTCCAGACGGGCTCGCCCGCATCGCCGCCGATTGAAAAATATTCTTTCATCAAAAAGCAGACAAAGCGGCTGTCGGCATAGGTGGTTTCAACCGTGATTTTCTTTGACCAGGGCGACTCCGAGCCTGAGGAAGCCATGAACTTTTCTGCGTTTTCAAGGTTGCTTTCGGCAAAATCGCAGGCATCGTCAAACATTTCAAGAGACAGAGTGTTTATGTATTTCATAACCGATTCGTCGCAGTTGCCCGTTATCTGAGGAACTTCAACATCAACGGTGAAAACCGTCTTGCCCTCATCATTTTTGAATTCCTTTGAGTGGCTCTGCTTTTCAATAACGGGCGGAGGAACCGTGGTTTCGGTTGTTGTCAGATTGTCGTCGGTTACCTTTTTACCGCACGCGGCAAAGGAAAATATCAGAGCAAATATCATAAGAATGCTTATGGCTTTTTTCATTTTTTATTACCGTTCCTTTCAGGGCGGAAATTTTTATCATTTAATTTATTCTATCAGCAATCCGACCCACAATCAAGAGCTTATTTATTAATTTTTAAGGCATTGCAATTTTGAGAAAAATGATATATGATGATAACAAGAAAAACGCCGTTTTGTCGGCGTTATGAAAAGGGGATTTGCCTTGAAAAATATTTTAAATGCCCAATGGATTAAAAGCCCGAAAATTGCTCTTGACCGTGAAATCCGATTCTCGGCGGAGTTTGAGACGGAAAAGCCGATTGAAAATGCTGAGCTTGAGGTGACTGCGCTCGGTGTTTATAAGGCGGAAATCAACGGCAAGAGAGTCGGCGATTTTATCCTTGCGCCGGGTTATACATCATATAAACACTGCTTACAGGTTGACACATACGATGTCACAAGGATGATATCGGATAAGAATGAAATAACTCTTTCGGTTGCGCCCGGCTGGAAAGCTCACGGCGGCTTCGGCAGACTTAAAGAAAGCTTCCTCGGCTATAAGGAGACAGCCGCAATCTGCGCCCTGACGGTGAAATTTGCCGACGGCGAAACCCGGATAATTACCTCGGGCGGCAATTGGAAATGCGAAAACGGAAAAACCGTCTATTCCGATATATATAACGGCTATGTTTATGACCCGTCATATGTTGACCCTGAGCCGTGCAGAGCGGAGGTGTTCCCCTGCGGCAAATCGGCGCTCAAAGACAGGCTCGGTGAAAAAGTTATTGAGCATGAATGCCTCCCCGCAAAGGAAATAATCATAACTCCAAAAGGAGAGACCGTCATTGATTTCGGCCAGAATCTGACGGGATATGTTGAATTCAGAATAAAGGGCCGGAAAGGCGAGCGTGCGGTTATCAGCCACGGAGAAACGCTTGACGGCGAAGGCAATTTTTACAATGCAAACTATCGCTCCGCAAAGGCGCAGGCTGTCTTTATCTGCGACGGAGAGGAGCATTGCTTCAAGCCCGATTTTAATTTTTACGGCTTCAGATACATAAAGCTTGATGGCTTCAGCGACGAGATAAAGAAAGAGAATTTCACGGCGGTTGTCGTTCATTCCGATATAAAACGCACGGGTTATTTTGAATGCTCCGATGAGAGGGTCAACAAGCTGTTTTCAAACATTATATGGAGCCAAAAGGATAACTTCCTTGATATCCCGACGGATTGTCCGCAGAGAGACGAACGCCTCGGCTGGACGGGCGACGCACAGGTTTTTGTTAAAACGGCGTCATATAATTTCGATGTTGAAAGATTTTTCACAAAATGGCTTGCGGATTTGAGGGCAGATCAGCGCCATTGGGGTGCTGTTCCTGCGGTTATTCCCTCAAACAATGATGAGGATTACAGTTCATCTGCCGCATGGGGCGACGCTGCGGTCATTTGCCCCTGGCAGATATATCTGACCTACGGCAACAAAAAAATCCTTGAGGATTCCCTTGAATCGATGAAAAAATACATTGCTTTCATTGAAACTTACAGCCGTAACGGGCTTTGGTCGGAGTCGGGTCACTTCGGCGATTGGCTGAATCTTGACGCAAGCACCGATAAGGACTGTTCGCTCGGCACGGATAAAACCCTGATAGCAACCGCATATTATATCTATTCAACAGAGCTTCTTTCAAAGGCAATGGAAATCTGCGGCGAGGACAATTCGGATTATCTGCACCGCAGGGAATATTCGATTTCCGCTTTCAGAAATAAATTCATGAAAAACGGCAGAATCGCTCCCGAATATGCAACCCAGACAGCCTGCGTGCTTGCCGTATATTTCGGAATCAGCGACGATATTGCCGAAACGGCAAAACAGCTCAACGAGCTTGTTACGGAATGCGGACATCTGAAAACGGGATTTGTCGGAACGCCCTATCTGCTCCACGCTCTGAGCGAAAACGGCTATGTCAAGACCGCCTATGACCTGCTTCTGAGGGAAGAATATCCCTCATGGCTGTTTTCCGTCAAGATGGGTGCAACCACCGTCTGGGAGCATTGGGACGGTATGCGTGAGGACGGAACGATGTGGAGCACAAGCATGAATTCGTTCAATCATTATGCCTACGGAAGCGTTGCGGATTGGCTTTACGGTAAGGCGGCGGGAATCAACACCGACGAGAGCGAGCCTGCGTTCAGGCATATTATCTTTGAACCGCTCACCGACGGCAGACTAAGCTATGTCAAAGCCTCGATTGAAACAAGGAACGGCACGGTAAAATCCGAATGGAAAACCGAAAACGGAATGACAACATATGTATTCACCGTTCCCGAGGGCTGCACCGCAACGGTAATTCTCAACAGAGAAAAAACCGAGGTCGGAGCGGGAGAGCACATTTTCAGCAAATAAAAATGATAGATCAAAAGCCTCAGACAGCGTTTTGCCGTCTGAGGCTTATTTCTTTATTCAAGCTCGAACTGACCCGTATAAAGCTGATAGTATTTGCCCTGCTTTGCGATAAGGTCGTCATGGCTTCCTCTTTCGATTATTTCGCCGTTTTCAAGAACCATGATTGCGTCCGAGTTGCGAACCGTTGAAAGGCGGTGGGCGATAACGAATACCGTTCTGCCCTCCATGAGCTTATCCATACCTTTTTCAATGAGCCGTTCGGTTCTTGTGTCAATGGAGCTTGTCGCTTCGTCAAGAATGAGAACGGGCGGGTCGGCAACCGCCGCTCTTGCGATTGAAAGAAGCTGGCGCTGACCCTGAGAAAGATTTGCTCCGTCGCCGGTTATCATTGTGTTGTAGCCGTCGGGAAGCCTTGTGATGAACGAATCCGCATTTGCAAGCTTTGCGGCGGCAACGATTTCTTCATCGGTTGCGTCAAGCCTGCCGTAGGCGATGTTGTCACGAACCGTTCCCGTGAACAGGTGAGTATCCTGCAAAACCATCGCCATGGAGCGGCGAAGCTCGGATTTTTTGATTTTCTTGATGTTGATGCCGTCATAGGTTATCTTGCCGTTGTCAACATCATAGAAGCGGTTTATCAGGTTGGTTATCGTGGTCTTGCCTGCGCCCGTTGAGCCGACAAATGCAATTTTCTGCCCCGGCATTGCGTAGAGCGAAACATCTTTCAGAACATCCTTTTTGCCGTCATAGCTGAAGGTTACATCATGGAAGCGGACATCGCCTTTCCATTCGGTGTAGGTGAGCGTTCCGTCATGGTGGGGATGCTTCCATGCCCACATTCCCGTTCTTTCTTCACATTCGGAAATACTTCCGTCTGCATTTTTCTTGGCGTTGACAAGGGTAACATAGCCGTCGTCAGCCTCAACGGGAGTGTCGATTATTTCAAAAATACGCTCTGCACCCGCAAGGGCAAGAAGAATATTGTTGAACTGCTGTGAAATCTGAGTAATGGGCTGGAAAAACTGCCTTGTATAATTAAGGAATGAGAAGAGAGTGCCGACCGTTATGGCAAAGAAAGAGGTTTGCGGAATGGCAAGAATCAGCAGAGAACCGATTGTTGCAACTGCGGCATAGTTTATGTAAGAAAGATTGCCCATAATCGGCATCAGAATGCTGGCGTAGGTGTTTGCGTTGGTTGCGGCGTGGCGAAGTCTTTTATTCAGAGCATCAAAGTCGCTTTTGGTTTTGTCCTCATGGCAGAAAACCTTAACGACCTTCTGACCCTCGATATATTCCTCAACATAGCCGTTGACCTCGCCGACACATTTCTGCTGTTCACGGAAATATTTTGCGCTTCGTTTGCCGAGAAATTTAATAACCATAAATGCAAATACGAGCACCAGAACCACAAGAAGCGTAAGAATCGGGCTGAGATAAATCATCATTGCGAATGTGCCGATAACCGTAACGGCGGAGGAAATTAGCTGAATAAAGCTCTGGCTGATACATTCTCTGAGAGTGTCAACATCGTTTGTGAATCGGCTCATCAGCTCGCCGTGAGTGTGACTGTCGAAAAACTTTATCGACAAATCCTGCAAATGGTTGAACAGGTCACGGCGGATTGTGTTCATCGTTTTTTGAGAAACCTGAAGCATTATTCTCGAATAAGCGTATGATGACAGAGCGCCGAGAATATAAATGCAGCCAAGAAAAATCAGGACTTTTGCAAGCGGAGCAAGAACTTCAAAGCTAAGCTCCGAGCCGATGAGAGGGATAAGGTAATCATCGGTTATTCCTTTTAGGAAATATGTGCCGATAATGCCTGCAAGCGCGCTGATTGCAACAAAGATGAAAACGACAAACAGAAGACCTTTTGAGGCTTTAAGATAGCCGAAAAGCCGTTTAAAGGTTTGCTTTGTATTTTTGGGCTTTGCGGGGGCTTTGGGTCCTCCCGGACCTCCCGGCCCGCCCGGTCTGTGGGGTCCCGGCATTATGCAACACTTCCTTCCTGCTGTGAATTGTAGACTTCGGTGTAGATTTCGTTTGTTCCGAGCAGTTCCTCGTGAGTGCCGACAGCGTTGATTTCACCGTCGTCAAGAACGATAATACGGTCTGCATTCTGAACCGAGCTTATTCTCTGAGCGACGATAATCATGGTGATATCGCCGTGATTGTTTTTAAAGCCCTCACGGATTTTGGCGTCGGTTGCGGTGTCAACGGCGCTTGTGCTGTCGTCAAGAATAAGCACCTTCGGGGATTTGAGCAGAGCTCTTGCAATGCAAAGCCGCTGTTTCTGACCGCCCGAAAGGTTAACGCCGCCCTGGCCGAGATTTGTTTTGTATCCGTCGGGGAATGAGGTTATGAATTCGTGAGCCTGAGCAATTTTGCAGGCGTTTTCGATTTCTTCCGCCGTGGCGTTTGCGTTGCCCCAGCGCAGGTTGTCTTCAATCGTTCCCGAAAACAGCAGGTTGACCTGAAGCACCATTGCAACCGAATCACGCAGATTTTTAAGCGTGTAGTCGGAAACGGGTCTGTCGCCGACCTTGACCGTGCCGTCGGTTGCGTCATACAGTCTCGGTATGAGCTGAACAAGCGAGGTTTTTGCCGAGCCTGTTGAGCCGATAATACCGATTGTTTCGCCCGATTTTATGTGAAGATTTATGTTATTGATAACATTCTTTTTGCCCGTCTTTTTATATTTGAAGCTGACATTTTCCATGTCGATATCGCCGTTTGCAACGAGCAGAGCGGGGTCTGCCTTGCTGTCGTCAATTTCGGGCACTTCCTTGAGAACCTCGGTAACTCTGTTGAATGAAGCCCTTGACATCGTTGCCATAACGAAAATCATGGAAATCATCATCAGCGACATAAGAATCTGATTGACATAAGAAATAAACGCCGAAAGGTCGCCCGGATCCATAGTGCCGCCGATTACCAGCTTTCCGCCGAACCATAGCACGGCGATAATGCAGGCATAAACGGCAAACTGCATCATCGGGTTTGAGAGAATGAGTATTTTTTCGGCGGCGATTGAAGCGTTCATCAAATCGTCATTGGAGATTTTGAACTTATCCTTTTCATGCTTGGCTCTGACAAACGATTTGATAACTCTCATGCCGACGAGCGTTTCCTGAACGGAGGAGTTCAGAGCGTCAATTTTTGAAAGCATTCTCTTGAATCTCGGCAGCGCAATTGAGCTGACGATGATGACAAATGCAACGATAAGGGGAGCCGCAACGCCAAAAACGAGCGACAGCCCGGCGTTGATTCTGTAAGCATAGAAAAAAGCCATGGCAAACATCAGCGGCGCTCTGACAAAGATACGGATTATCATTGTGTATGCCATCTGAATGGTGTTGACATCGGTTGTGATTCTCGTTATCAGAGAGGGAGTGCTGAAGCGGTCAATGTTGGCAAATGAAAAATCCTGAATTTTGTTGAAAACAGCCCGCCTGATATTTGAGCCGAAGCCCATGCCCGCTTTTGCGGCAAAACGTGCCGCTCCCGCTCCGCTGATGAGCGAAATGAGAGCCATGCAGACCATCTTAAGCCCTTCGCTGATTATGAATTCCGTTCCTGCTCCTCCGAGGACACCGTCGTCAACGATTTTTGCCATTGTAAACGGAATGTTAACCTCCATGATAACTTCAACGAAAATCAGCAGGGGAGAGAGGATTGACGCAAGGCGATAGCCTTTTGTTTCCTTGAAAAATACTTTAACCATTTTTATCATCTCCGTTCTTATTATCTGTTTTTTCAATAAAATTGATAGCCTCACGCTCGCTTATGCCGTCTGCCGAGAGATTGTCGGATATCCGGTCGAGCATGGAGGCCAAAGCTTCAATTTCGTCATTGCTGAAGCCTTCAAACATCATGCCGTCAACCGTGTCGC
>JBJEQC010000242.1:0-9017 GCA_051881555.1 Acutalibacteraceae bacterium | reverse complement strand
TCAAGCCAGTCGCCGAAACGGCCCTTGCCGATGCTCTCGGGAATCCAGTTAACGGTGTTGTTATTCTTAACAAGATTATCCTTAACGGCGGTCATCTTGATGAACCAGGATTCTCTTGCATAATAGATAAGCGGAGTGTCGCAACGCCAGCAGAACGGATAATCATGCTCAAACTTGGGAGCGGAGAAAAGCTTGCCCTGCTTGTCAAGGTCGGTCAGAACAAGGGGATCGGCGTCCTTGACGAACTTGCCCGCATAGGGAGTTTCCTCGGTCATGTTGCCCTTGCCGTCAACGAACTGAATGAAAGGCAGGTCATATTCTCTGCCGATTCTTGCGTCGTCCTCGCCGAATGCGGGAGCGATGTGAACAATGCCTGTACCGTCGGACATGGTAACATAGCTGTCGGCTGTTACGAAATGAGCTTTCTTTTTCTGCTTTTCGGCTGAAATGCCTGCACACTCAAAGAGAGGCTCGTATTCTTTGCCTTCAAACTCCTTGCCGATATAGCTCTCGAGAATTTCATAAGCTTCAACGCCGTTTTCCTTGTCGCCGAGCGAACCGAGAACGGTGTCAAGCAGAGCTTTTGCCATGTAATATGTGTAGCCGTCCGCCGCCTTGACCTTGCAGTAGGTCTCGTCGGGATTTACGCAGAGAGCGCAGTTTGAGGGGAGAGTCCAGGGCGTAGTTGTCCATGCAAGAAAATAAGCGTCCTCGCCCTTAACCTTGAATCTGACAACGGCGGAGCGTTCCTTGACCGTCTTGTAGCCCTGAGCAACCTCGTGAGAGGAGAGGGGAGTTCCGCAACGGGGGCAGTAGGGAACGATCTTGAAGCCTTTATAAAGCAGACCCTTGTTCCAGATTTCTTTCAGCGACCACCATACGGATTCAATATAGCTGTTGTGATAGGTAACATAGGGGTCGTCCATGTCAGCCCAGAAGCCGACCGTGCCTGAGAAATCCTCCCACATGCCCTTATATTTCCAAACGCTTTCTTTGCAATGCTCAATGAACGGTTCAACGCCGTATTTTTCAATCTGATCCTTGCCGTTGATGCCGAGCAGCTTCTCAACTTCAAGCTCAACGGGCAGGCCGTGAGTGTCCCATCCTGCTTTTCTCGGAACCATGTAGCCCTTCATTGTGCGGTATCTCGGAATCATATCCTTGATAACACGGGTGAGAACATGGCCGATATGAGGCTTGCCGTTGGCTGTCGGCGGGCCGTCATAGAAAGTATAGGTCGGGCAGCCTTCTCTTTCTTCAATGCTTTTCTCGAATATATGATTTTCTTTCCAGAATTCCTGAACAGCCTTTTCACGGCTGACAAAATCAAAATTCGACGAAACCTTTTCGTACATTTTGAATTCCTCCGATTTATGAATAATTAGAATAATTGATTGCAGATTTGCGGCGCAAAAAAAATCCCTGCCCCGAACGGGACAAGGAACAACCTTGTTTAACCACCCATTACATAACTCAATCTTTATGCGCCCGATAACGGCGGACTGCCGACAAAGCCTACTTGCAAAGTGCGTTCGGTTTGCGATTCGGGAGTGATTTTCACTTTTGCGGCAGACGGTGCGTTCCCACTCTCCGCACCTCACTTGGTCTGCGCCCTGCAAAGGCTACTGTCTCCGTCACAATCTTTGAAGATGATATTATAATATTTTTAATTAAAAACAGTATATCACACACTTTCGTGCTTGTCAAGAAAATCAAATGCTTTTTCGGATAATACATAATATATAAGCGGAAAAACCGATATGCACTCTCCAAATCCGAGCAACATATCGGTTGTTTTTTCAGATATTTTTATAAAATAATCCGTGTTTCGTGCAGTGCCACAGCAGAATTCCGTGGCCTCTTTTCTGAAAGCGAACCTGCAATTCCCATTCGGGGTAGGTCTTGAAAATCTTGATTTCGCCCGACGATGCAAATGCGACAAATGAAATATAGTGGTCTTTTTCCATTTCATGCTTTGATGAAATAAACCAATCGTTCTCAATAACCTCCGCCGTGATTTCGTGGCAGGGGTCGGCCTTACCGGCCTGAAGCGGCAAAAGCTTTCTGCCGCAGCATGAAACCGTGGCATTGCCCGTTGAAATTACAAGGTTGCCGCATACGGGGCAGACATAATAGCTTGATTTTTTCATGTTTCCGCTGACGAATGTGTTGGTCTGCAAGTCGCCGCTCAGAATTTCTTCAATATTCACTCCGAGAATATCCGAGAGCGAGCCGAGCAGAGAAATATCTGGGCAGCCCCTGCCTGTTTCCCATTTTGAAACCGTTCTGTCAGATACGGTAAGAAGCTCCGCAAGAGCCGATTGAGTCAAGCCCTTTTCGGTTCTGAGAGTGCGGATGAGCGCACCGATTTCCGAATTGTTCATGTTAACCATCCTTTCGCTCTCTATTTTAGCGTTATTCCGACGCAAATGCAACAAACTCTGCGTAGAGTTATCGCAATAAAAAAGGCTTGCGCCGAAAAACGCAAGCCGTATTTTTGAAAATATTAAGCTTCAACCGTTTCTTTTTCTTCCGCAGGTTCCTCGGAGGGTTCCTCTTTCTTTTCTTCGGGAGGAATGTTAACGGGGCTGAGAGCAACGGCAAGATTGACCGCCGCCGAGAGCAGGAACAGCGCGCCGCTGACGAAAATTCCCCAGCTCGGGCCGCAGATAACTGCGTCGGCAAGAGTGCTTGCCTGAAGCATTGAAGAAAAGCTGTTGAAGCAGATTGCACTTGAGAACATCATAAGACCCGCAACAAGGTTTGTTATAAACAGACCCTTGCTGTTGAGCTTTCTGAAGTTGAGAAGCAAAAAGACAAGGCTGACAAGCAAAGAAAGCGTGCTGAAAACAACAAACAGAAGCGAAAGCAGAACTCTCAGCGAAGCGGCGCCGATAATATCGGAACCCGGTGCTTTCAAAATGCCCAATATGTCAAACTTCATAAGGTTCATTACAAGCGTTATCAGATTGATTGTGAATTTTTCTTCACAGAACGGAATTGAAACTGCGAGAGAGCCGAGGGGGAGCAGAAGCGAGAAAAGAGGGAGAACGCTGATGGGAATTCTTGCGATTCTCAGCTTTGTTCCCGCAAAGGAATATTTGAATCTGCGCATTGCCTCGTGGAGCTTTGCGAACGCCGCTTCGGCGGCAATTGAATCCTCCTCAAGCCGTCTTTCCCAATCGTAATTTGCGATGTTAACCCCGCAGTCGGGGCATTCGGCCTTGACATTCCAGATATGAAGCTTTCTTCCGCATTTCGGACATTTTGCCATAAAATCACACCTTTTACAACAGAATGAATATGTAATCTATTTTATACGCTTTTGGCGAAAGTGTCAAGTCTTATTATTGACCGTAGTAGGCTTTTTCACCGTGCTTTCTGAAATAATGCTTATTTATAATATTTTCGTTTGCCTGACGGGCGTTCATGGTCTTGCTCAGATATGCCATTTTTGCAACCTCTTCAAGGATTGCCGAGTTCTCCGCCGCTTTGAGACCGTTTTTGCCCCAGGTGAACGGGCCGTGGGAATGAACCAGAACTGCGGGCACGGCGTTGTAATCAATACCGCCTTTTTCAAAGCATTCCGCAATGACCTTGCCCGTGTTAAGCTCATATTCGCCCTCAATTTCTTCCTTTGTCAGATCCCTTGTGCAGGGGATCTCGCCGAAGGCAAAGTCGGCGTGGGTTGTGCCGAAAGGAGGAATGCCGCATGCCGCTTGAGCAAAGGCAACGGCAAATGTCGAGTGAGTGTGAGCAACTCCGCCGATATCGGGGAAACGGCGGTAAAGCTCAAGATGCGTGGGCGTGTCCGACGACGGATTCAAAGCCCCCTCAACCCTTTCGCCGCTGAGATTCATAACAACCATATCGTCGGGAGTCATTTTTTCATAAGGAACGCCCGACGGCTTAATAACAACAAGCCCGCTTTCACGGTCAATCTGAGAAACATTCCCCCAGGTGAAAAGCACAAGACCGTATTCAACAAGCTTCATATTTGCTTCGTATACTTCTTTTTTAATATTTTCAAGCATTTCTGTTCACCTTACACAAAAAGCGCCGCCGCAACGGTTGAATAAACATGTGACGGGTCTTTCAAAAAATTCATTTTAAGCTGCTGTGCCTGCTCAAAATCTGCGGCATAGACCGAAAGTTCCATGAGAGTATCGCCCTTGTGGTTAACCCGGAATGTGACATAATAGCCGTTATCGGTCTTTTGAATATCAACAGTGTTTTCACCCTCACGCTTTTCAAGAAGCTGAAGCTTCAAAGCGTCGGCAAGAGCAGTTTCTTTAACCGATTTCGGAAGCTCCTGCGAAAGCTCGTCAACCGACAGTTCACCCTTGGGAGTTAAATAAACAAGAGAATCCGCACAGGTGAGATTGCCGCTTTCAATCAGCTCCTCGATAGCCTGACTTGCTTCAAAATAGTTCGCAAGCCCGTGAAGCTGGAGCGATTCAAGAAGCTTTGATTCGCTCATCGGCTCTCTCAATCGGCTGACAAGAAAGGTCAGAAGCAGTTTTATCTGCGTTCTGCTGCGAAGTCCTCCGGGTTCTATTCCCTCCGAAAAGGCGTCAAATTCATTTTCAACAGACATTAATTATTCTCCCTGAGTTTTTATAAAACTATATTTATTCTATCATACCATATAGTTTTTATCTTTTCAAGTGCAACGGGGAATTATTGCTTACAAGTGCGAAAAATAAAAGCCTGCAAACGGCTTCAAGCATATGCCGAAAGCCGTTTGTAGGCTGTATAATGTTAATTAAGCAAGCTTCATCAGCATTTCAAGAATGCGCTTGACGCAGGCTTCAAGATCCGCTCTTGTCAGAACGCCTTTCTCCATTGCGGCCTTGAGATCCTCGGGATAGCCGATATGCATCTTCATGTCGTTACCCGCAATGACCTCCTGAACGGGGTCATTTTTAACGCCCCAGTCGGTTGTGACCATGCCGTTGAAGCCCCATTCGTTTCTGAGAATGCCCGTGAGTAGTTCGTAGTTTTCAGAGGTGTGCTGACCGTTTATCAGATTGTATGAGGACATAAGAGTCCACGGGTCTGCCTCTTTAACGCAGATTTCAAAGCCTTTAAGATAAATTTCTCTCAAAGCTCTTTCGGAAAGCCTTGAATCGCTCGCCGCTCTGTTTGCCTCCTTGCTGTTGCAGGCAAAATGCTTGATTGAAACGGCTATTTTCTGCGATTGGATTCCTCTTGTGCTTGCGGCGGCAAACTTGCCCGCAATCAAGGGGTCTTCGGAATAATATTCAAAGTTTCTGCCGCAAAGAGGGCTGCGGTGAATGTTGAGCGCAGGCGCAAGCCAGATGCCGAGATTGTTTTCACGAAGCTCGGAAGCGGCGGCGGCTCCGACTTCAAAAGCAAGGTCGGTATTCCATGATGCCGCAATCAGAGTTGCGCAGGGCCATGCGGTTGTCGGGATTCCCGTTTCGGTGTTGAGTCTCAGACCTGCGGGGCCGTCTGCCGTCGGAGCGGCGGGAACGCCGAGCCTTTTGAGACCGCCGAAGCAGCCTGTGTTCGCAACGCCTGTCGGCGGCTGACCTCCGACAAAGTCTCGCAGTTCGTCATCGGTGAACTGAGCAACAAACTCATCCATTGTGATTTCTTCGCCGACCTTGTCAAACTTAACAAGTTCATCGGGAGCTTTTGCGCCGCTCGGCTCGTTTTTGCCGTTGATATGCTTCTCGTTGCCCATGGGCAGAGCCTCAAAGCTGCCGTCGGAAAGCATACGCTTTTCAAGCTTTGACGGGGTGCAGTATGAGGTGAGCTGTTCGGTAACGGTATCCTGCTCAACAATGTATTCAAAGCCGAGCTTTTCGGCGTTTCTGACGGAAGTGCCCAGATAAAATTCATAACTGCCTTTTTCAAGAACATAGGCGGCTTTTGAAATCTTGCCGAGATCGTCAAAGCTTGCCATATCGGCAACATCAAAGCTCAGAGCAAGCGTTTCGGATTCGCCGGGAGCAAGGAGCGAGGTCTTTTTGAAAGCCGCAAGCTCTCTTGAGGGCTTGCCGAGCTTGCCCTGCGGAGCGCTGAAATAGAGCTGAACAACTTCTTTGCCGGCGCAGGAGCCGGTATTTGTGACAGTAACGGCGGCGGCTATTCTTCCGTCGCTTTCGCCGCAGATTTTTCCGCTGAGCGCAAAGCTTGTGTATGAAAGACCGTAGCCGAACGGATAGCGGACATAATCCTTTGCGCCGGGAATCGTTTCAAAATAGCGGTAGCCGACATAGATATCGTCGGTGTAGTTGAGATAGTCGAAATCTTCAGTAAATTCCTCTTTGTTGGGGTAATAATCATATGATTTTGCAACCGTGTCGGCAAGCTTGCCCGAGGGATTCTCGTCGCCGCAGATGATGTCGGCGATTGCCGTGCCGCCTTCCATGCCTGCCTGCCACGCGAGCAGAACGGCGGGAACATCCTTGTTTTCCGCAAAAGCTTCGCAGTCAAGAACAGCTCCCGTGTTGAGAACAACGACAACCTTTTTGAAAAGCTTGCAAAGCTTTGAAAGAAGCTCTTTTTCCAAATCGGAAAGATAATAGTCTCCGCCTATCGGGCGGCGGTCCGAGCCCTCTGCGGAAAAACGGCTGACCGTGAAAATTGCCGTATCGGCAAAGTCTGCGGCTGATGCAATCAGCCCGTCGGGAACATTCGCTTCCTTAACGTGCATACTTTGGAAGGTGTCATATGTAATATCGTCTCTCTCCTGACGGAACGGCATGGCATTGACTCTGTCCCAGATCTTGCCTATCTGCTCGTCGGTCGGGATGCTTTTTCCCTCAGCTTCAACATATTCTCTGTAGAAATCGGCAAGCGGTTCATAGATTGAAACCTTGCCCTCGGCTTCTTTCTCCTTGAAGCCGTCATAAATGCTGCGGACATAGGGGGAGTGAACATCTCCGCTTCCTCCGCCGCCTTTGATATATTCAATGGTGGCTTTGCCGAAAAGAGCAATCTTTTCGCCCTTTTTCAAGGGCAGAGCGCCGCCGTCATTTTTGAGCAGAACCATTCCCTCACGGGCTGACTGCCTTGAGAGAGCGGCGTGTTCGGCGCAGGCTGTGACGCAGCGGCCGTCTTTTCCCAAAGGAATACACGGCTGAAAATTGAATCTTGCAAACTTATCCATATAATTCTCCATTCTCAAAAAGAAAACTGCCTCGGGTGTGCGTTTTCTTTGTGCTTTGATTTATTCTGCATAGATAAAATCCGAACAGACGGTTAAATATCGGCAGAAATACGGTTCGGTTAATTATATTACCGCTGAAAAAATATGTCAAGGTCTGAACGGTAAACAAAAAACAGTATGCAAATATTAACTCATTATTAATTCTTTTGTAATTTTTTCGCCTTGAATCCTATGGCTTCAAATGATATAATATAAAAAACCGCATTTTTATCATAAGACTACGAAACCGCAACGGAATAAAAGTTTTGAAAACCAGACGGGGGAAAAGCATGAAAAAATGTATTATTATCGGCGGCGGTCCTGCGGGTCTGACGTCGGGCTATGAACTGCTGAAAAAATCAAATGAATATGAGGTTATTATTCTTGAACAGAGCGATGTGCTCGGCGGTATTTCGAGAACGGTTAAGCACAACGGCAACCGAATGGATATCGGCGGTCACCGCTTTTTCTCAAAGGATAAGGATGTCACCGATTTCTGGGCGGAGCTTATGCCGGCTCAGGGTGAGCCGTCGTTTGACGATAAGCTTCTCGGAAGAGAAAAAAAGCTTGTCCCGGGAGGCCCCGACCCCGAAAAAGAGGACAGAGTCATGCTCCTGCGCCGCAGGGTTTCAAGAATCTATTATCTCAACAAATTCTTTGATTACCCGATTTCCATGAAGCCGCAGACCTTCATCAACATGGGCTTTTCAAGAACGGTGAAAGCAGGCTTCAGCTATCTCAAATCGACGGTATCAAAAAAGGAAGAAACATCGCTTGAAAATTTCTACATAAACCGTTTCGGAAAAGTGCTTTATTCCATGTTCTTTGAGGGATACACAGAGAAGCTCTGGGGCAGGCATCCGAGCGAGATTTCGGCGGATTGGGGTGCTCAGCGTGTTAAAGGGCTTTCAATACTTGCCGTTATCAAGGATATGCTTTCAAAGCTTGTTCCGAATAAGAACAGAAAGGTTGAAACCTCTCTGATTGAGGAATTTCAGTACCCGAAATTCGGCCCCGGTCAGCTTTGGGAAACCGTCGGAGACGAATTTGTTAAAATGGGCGGCAAGATTCTTTATAATCATAAAGTTACGGACATTGACATTTCGGGCGGCAGGGTCAACAGCGTTAAGTGCGACTGCGGCGGTTCATCAGAAACCCTTGAGGGCGATATTTTTATTTCATCAATGCCCGTCAAGGATCTTGTTGCAGGCATGGGCAGTGAGGTTCCCAAGGCTCCCGCCGAGATTGCGGCAGGTCTGCCTTACAGAGATTTCGTAACCGTCGGCCTGCTCCTTAAAAAGCTTAATCTCAAAAATGAAACCGATATCAGAACTCTCGGCAACATTGTTCCCGACTGCTGGATTTATGTTCAGGATGTCGGAGTGAAGCTCGGCAGAATTCAGATTTTCAACAATTGGTCGCCGTATCTCGTCAAAGACCCTCAAAACACGGTCTGGATAGGTCTTGAATATTTCTGCAACGAGGGCGACGAATTCTGGAGCATGGATGAAAAAACCTGCGTTGATTATGCCGTTAAAGAGCTTAAAAAGATGGGCGTTATCGATTCCGACGCAGAAATACTCGACAGTCACCGTGAAAAGGTTCAAAAAGCTTATCCCGCTTATTTTGACACATATGACCGCATGGATGAGCTTGTTGAATATCTTGATACATTTGAAAATCTCTACTGCGTTGGCAGAAACGGTCAGCACAGATACAACAACATGGATCACTCAATGGCAACCTCGTTTGAGGCGGTCAATAATATTCTCAGCGGCAAAAAAACAAAGGAGAATATCTGGAGCGTTAACACAGAGGCTGAATATCACGAGGAATC
>JBJEQC010000241.1:0-9053 GCA_051881555.1 Acutalibacteraceae bacterium | reverse complement strand
GTTTCATTATATATAATTTCTATTTCAAAGTCAACAATTATTTTAGCGATTTAAAGCGATATTACGCAAAATCGTTTGTTGCAACAACGGCGGGGGACTGTAACACGAAAAATCTGTATATTTTGCACAATGCACAGCGATTTGCTTTATCCGCCGTATTTATTGGGGCTGACTCCGTATTCCGCCTTGAACGCACGGTAAAAATTCGCATAGTCCTGAAAGCCGCAGCTGTGGCAGACCGTTCCGGGTGATGCTCCCTCGGCAAGCATCTGCTTTGCCATAAGCAGTCTTTTGAGAATGATATATCTGTAAACGCCCGTTCCGACCGATTTGCTGAATTCATGCGAAAGATGATATTTGCTGACATAAAAGCGGCGTGCAAGGCTTTCAAGCGACAAATCCTCGTTGTAATGCTCGCCGATGAAAGCGATAACCTGAGAGACAAGGGGAGTGTCGCCGACGGGCTCGGCTGAATTGCTTTTTTGCAGGGCAAGACGGTTGATTTCAACCATAAATCTGAGGAACAGTCCTTGTGCGGCAAGCTCACTGCCGAAAGAGTCGCCGTAGCTCTCGTTAATCATTTCGCCGAGCAAATCCGTTATTTCCGAGCGGCGGAGCGCAGAGGGGCGAAGAATGTTTGAATGGGACGGCTCGTCAATGTCAAAGCATCGGGTGAGGCTTTCCTTTCCCTGAGAAAGGCTTTCAAGATACGCCCTGTCAATCCAGACAACTATTCTTTCATAGGTTTCGCCGGGCTTGACTATCGGCTGATGGAATTCTCTCGGATTTATCAGCAGAAGATCGCCCGGTTCAAGCGAAAAAGTTTTGCCCTCAACACGGTATTCAACCTTTCCGCCGAGGAAAAAATATATTTCGTAAAAATCGTGATGATGAACGGCAACCGTTTCGGGCTTTCGGTCGCAATAATGAAAAACCTCAAAGGTTTGTTTTTTCATGCTTTGTCTTGTTTCAAAGCTTTGAGCCTGAGTTCTCATAAAATCACCGCCTGAATAAATATTACCGCAATTTTTACAATATGTCAAACAATATATACAATTACTATTGTAAAAATGAAGTGATATACTTATAATGTATAAAAAGCGGCTTGAATATGCCGAAAAGTTGAAGGAGGACGCTTTTAATGAAAATGTCATTTCGCTGGTACGGCGAATCCGACCCCGTTTCGCTTGAAAAAATCCGTCAGATTCCCAATATGCGCAGTATTGTCAGCGCAGTATATGATGTTAAGCCCGGAGAGGTCTGGCCTGAAGAAAGTCTTGCAAAAATGAAAAAGCAATGCGAGGATAACGGCCTTGTTTTTGATGTTGTTGAATCGATTCCCGTGCATGAGGATATAAAGCTCGGCAGAGGAAATGTTGACGAGCTTATTGAGGTTTATTGCGAAAATATCCGCCGCTGTGCAAAATACGGCGTAAAATGCGTAACCTATAATTTTATGCCCGTTTTCGATTGGACACGCACTCAGCTCGATAAAGAAGCTCCCGACGGCTCAACAAGCCTTGTTATGTATTGGGAGCAGATGAAAGGTCTTGACCCGCTCAAGGACGATATCCATCTTCCCGGTTGGGATTCCAGCTACACTCAGGAGCAGGTCAGAGAGCTTATCTCGGCTTACGGCGAAAAAGGCGAGGAGGGGCTTTGGGAAAATCTTGAGCGTTTTCTCAAAAAGGTTATCCCCGTCGCAGAGGAATGCGGAGTCAGAATGGCAATTCATCCCGACGACCCGCCGTATCCCATTTTCGGCTTGCCGAGAATCATTACCTGCGAAGAAAATCTCGACAGAATGCTTGCGATCGTTGACAGCCCCGCCAACAGCCTCTGCCTTTGCACAGGTTCGCTCGGCTGCGCAAAGTCAAACGATGTTACCGCGATGGTCCGCAAATACAGCGCAATGGACAGAATTGCTTTTATGCACATGAGAAATATCCTGATTCTTCCCGACGGCAGCTTTGAGGAGCAGGGTCATCTTTCAAAGTGCGGAAGCCTTGATATGTATGAGATTACAAAGGCTCTTGTTGAGACGGGCTTTTACGGTTATGTCAGACCCGACCACGGCAGAATGATCTGGGGCGAAACCGGCAAGCCCGGCTACGGACTTTATGACCGTGCTCTCGGAGCGGCATATATCAACGGACTTTTTGAAGCCTGTGAAAAAGCATATAATAAATGATTTTGAAACGATTCGGAGGTATATAAAATGAATGAGATTTCAGAAAAAATAATGTCAATCGGCGTTGTTCCCGTTATAAAGCTCAACAATCCCGAAAGAGACGCCGTTAATCTTGCAAAGGCTCTCTGCGCAGGCGGAGTTCCCGTTGCCGAGGTTACTTTCAGAGCGGCGGGAGCAGAAAAGGCAATTAAGCTTATGAGCGAAAATGTTCCCGAAATGCTTGTCGGAGCGGGAACGGTTCTTAATGAGGAGCAGGTTGACCGTGCTCTTGCGGCGGGCGCAAAGTTTATCGTTACTCCCGGTCTTGATGTTGATATAGTTAAATACTGCCAAAAGAAAAATGTTCCCATCTATGCGGGATGCACCACTCCGACTGATTATCACACGGCTTACAGGCTCGGGCTTGATGTCCTTAAATTCTTCCCTGCAGAGCAGTCGGGTGGAATTGCAAAGATTAAGTCAATGAGCGCTCCGTTCCCGATGTTCAAGGTTATGCCCACGGGCGGAATTTCTCTTAAAAATCTTAAAGATTACATTTCATGCCCCGTTATTGCGGCGTGCGGCGGCTCATACATGGTAACTGCCGACCTTATCGACAATCAGAAGTGGGATGAAATCACCGATCTTTGCAAAAAGTCGGTTGAAATCGTAAAGGAGGTCAGAGGAAATGGCTAAGGTTGTAACCTTCGGCGAAATAATGCTTCGCCTTGCTCCCAACGGATATTACCGTTTCTTCCAGGATGATCGGCTTCAGGCAACCTTCGGCGGCGGCGAAGCAAATGTTGCGGTTTCTCTTGCAAATTACGGCATGGATTCCGTTTATGTCACAAAGCTTCCCGCTCATGCAATCGGTCAGGCGGCTGTAAATTCGCTTCGCTATTTCGGCGTTGACACAAGCAAGATCGTTCGCGGCGGCGACAGAGTTGGAATATATTTCCTTGAAAAGGGCGCTTCTCAGAGGGGCAGCGTCTGCATATATGACCGCGCCCATTCGGCAATTCAGGAGGCTCAGCCGTCGGATTTTGATTGGGATTCAATCTTTGAGGGTGCCGATTGGTTCCATTTCACGGGCATCACTCCGGCTCTCGGCAAGAACCTTGTTGAAATCTGCAAGCAGGCTTGCATTGCCGCAAAGGCAAAGGGAGTCAAAATTTCCTGCGACCTCAACTACAGAGGCAAGCTTTGGACAAGAGCCGAAGCGAGGGAAGCAATGACCGAGCTTTGCAAATATGTTGATGTCTGCATCTCCAACGAGGAGGACGCCAAGGATGTTTTCGGCATCGAGGCTGAAAATACCGATATTTACGGCGGAAAACTCAACAAAGAGGGCTACAAATCGGTTGCAAAACAGCTTGCCGACAAATTCGGCTTTGAAAAGGTTGCAATCACGCTCAGAACCTCAATTTCCGCCAGCGACAATGATTGGGCGGGTATGCTCTATGACGGCGAAAACTATTGCTTCTCAAAGGAATATCACCTGCATATCGTTGACAGAGTCGGCGGCGGCGACAGCTTCGGCGGCGGACTGATTTACGCTCTGCTCAGCGGCAAGGACACTCAGTCGGCGATTGAATTTGCGGTTGCCGCATCGGCTCTCAAACACTCAATCGAGGGGGATTTCAACAGAATCGGCGTTGCCGAGGTTGAAAAGCTTGCAGGCGGAGACGGCTCCGGCAGAGTCCAAAGATAACAGTATTTATATTATCGGATAAAATAAAAGCGGTCTGAATCGATGAAAGGATTCAGACCGTTTTTTAATTCGCTTTTTCACAGACGGAGCAGATATATCCCTGCCCGATTTCGGCAAATGAACATTCAAATCCGCTTTCTGAGCAGACAATTCCGCCGGGATGAATGCTGAACGAAACGCTTTTTATATCCGAGCCGAGACCCGTGCCGATGCATTTGAAATAAGCCTCTTTCAGAGTCCAGATTTCAAAAATCCCGTTTTTATGAGAAGAAATATACTCAATTTCATTTTCCGAAGCAAATCTTTTAGTGATGTTCGGGTTGATTTCACGGATTTTTTCGATATCAATTCCGATTTCATTTTCCGAAACGGCGCAGACGGCGTAATCTCCGCTGTGGCTGACGCTGAAATGAACAGGCAGACCGACTGCATACGGTTTCCCGGATTCGGTTCGTGCAAACCGAATTTTTTCTTCCGGTATTCCGCAAAATTCCGATACTGAACTGCGGCAAAGGTGATGAGCCGCAATTTTCTGAGCCTGCTTTTCAGCGGATTTGAGCCTTAAAACCTCGACTCTGCGTTCTTCGCTCATTTCGGAAAACCATTTATCAAGACTTGGCCTTTCTATTTCCGGAATGCGGATTGAATATATTTTCATCAGAATGTAAGCTCGTAAATTCCGACAACCTTGACCATGAAGAGTGCAACGCAGACCCCAACGATGAAGCCGCCGATGATTTCGGGAATCGTATGCCCCTCAACCTTTTTAACATCGGTTGCATCAACGCCGCAGACCTTTGCCTGAAGTCGGTTGAAAGCATCGGTCAAGCGGCTGACAGGGAGCCTGACCTTGAAAGCGTCAAACATAACAATAAACGCAAAAACGCCGCATGCGGCAAAAACATCGGAGTCAAAACCGCTGTGTAAGCCGACGCAGCCGCAAAGAGCAATGACCGTTGCGGTGTGTGAGCTTGGCATTCCTCCGAGCTTAAACAGAGTATGAATTGTAACCTTGCGTCTCTCAAGTCCTTTTCTTTTTGCGCTGTAATATTTAACGGTATTAATAATTACTTTTATAAGCTGGGCAATGAACCAAGCTATTATGCAAACAACAAAAATTCTCATCCGTATTCTCCCCGACACAAAACATTATTCAGTTAATCATACACTATTGTCTGAGAAAAAGCAAGATGTTTTTGTTGAAAAATCGAGGAAATTGTGATAGAATACTAAATAACAAAGCCGTCTTTTGACAGATTTTGAATAAAGGGTGGTAAATAAAGTGAAAAAACAACATTCAAATATGGGAAATAAAAACATTCCGAATTATTTGACAATCAAAGAAATCGTTGTAAAAGGTACCGAAGTCGGCGGAGACAAAAAGCAGTTTGTTTATCTCGACAGCGAGAAAAATGAATGCACAACGACCTACAATCAGACTTGGCGCAAGATCAGCTCAATCGGCACATTTTTTTACCTTAAAGGTCTTGACGGAAAGAAAAAGATTGCGATAATCGGTGAAAACTGCTTTGAGTGGATGCTCGCTTATTATGCAACACTTGTCGGCGGCAACATTTCCGTTCCGATGGATTGCAAGCTTCCCGTTGAGGATCTTGCGGATCAGCTGATTCGCTGCGACTGCGACGCCTTGGTTTATACTCCGAAATTTCAGCCTGCGGTTGATGAATTCAGAGCAACCGAAGGTATGCCCGAAATGAAGTATTTCTGCACGGCAAATTTCCCGAAATATCTCAAAGAGGGTGCGGCTTCGCTTGATGCGGGCAACAGAGCTTTCCTTGACGCCGATGTCAAGCCGGAAGATCTCGCCTGCATTTCATACACATCGGGAACAACGGGCAAGAGCAAGGGCGTTATGCTCTCTCATAAAAACATTGCAATCAACTGCTCGTCCTCATGCAGAGCGCTTTCAGGCAGGCACGCAATCGGATTTTTGCCCCTTAACCATTCCTACGCATGGGTCAGCGCGCTGTTTTCAACCTATATCATAACCGAGTGGGGCTATCTTTGCGACAGCCTAAAGGATATTCAGGGCGACCTTAAAAAATATCAGCCCTATAACTTCTCAGCCGTTCCGCTGGTTGTTGAAACGATTTATGACCGTATCTGGAAAACGGCAAGAAAGATGGGCAGAGAGGATATTCTCAAAAAGGGTCTTAAAATCAGCAATGCCCTTATGAAAATCGGCATTGACAAGAGACGCAAGATTTTCAAGCAGATTCTTGATAATCTCGGCGGCAACCTTAACATGATTGTCTGCGGTGCGGCAAACCTTGACCCGAAATACGAAAAGGGAATGCACGATTTCGGCATTGAGATTTATAACGGCTACGGCGCAACCGAGTGTTCGCCCGCAATCACCTGCAACCGCCCCGACAAATACAAATTCGGCAGCGTCGGCGTTCCGCTTGACTGCTGTGAAATAAAGGTTGTTGACCCCGACGAAGAAGGCGTAGGAGAAATCTATGTCAGGGGCGACAATGTCATGCAGGGCTATTACGGCGAGCCTGAGGCAACCGCAGAAGCTTTTGACGGCGAATGGTTCAAGACGGGCGACTACGGCAGAATCGATGAGGACGGCTTCCTGTTCATGGTCGGCAGAAAGAAGAATCTCATCATTCTTTCAAACGGCAAAAACGTTTCTCCCGAGGAGCTTGAGGACAAGCTTTCAAGAATCGACTATGTTAAGGAAGTTCTCGTTTACGAGGAAAACAAAAAGATTGTTGCCGAGTTCTTCCTCAATGAAGAAGATTATCCCGACGCAAGGGGCAGAATTCAGCACGATGTCAATGAATTCAACCGCAAGATGCCGATATTCAAGAATATCAACAAAGTCAGAGTCAGAGACGAGGAATTCCCGAAAACGACAACTCTTAAAATCGTAAGAGACTATAAAAACAAATAATTAAGATAATAGAAACCCTCCCGAATCGGTGATACGATCCGGGAGGGCTTTGCTTATG
The DNA here is from genome assembly GCA_051881555.1 of Acutalibacteraceae bacterium. Classification (GTDB taxonomy): domain Bacteria; phylum Bacillota; class Clostridia; order Oscillospirales; family Acutalibacteraceae; genus CAG-177. Next base: position 2,191 of record JBJEQC010000241.1, on the reverse strand, counting down.
CAAAGTGAGTTTCAGCTTTGATAATCATTGAGGTGTGTGTTCAAGGATTTCGGCTGAAATTCATTACACTCAGTCATCAATGCTTGCGTCAATGGCTCTCTGATAAAGCTCATCAACTTCTTTGCCGGGCTTTTTATCAAGGAGAGTAACGATAATACTGCAAAGTGCGCCGACAATGAAGCCGGGAAGAAGCTCGTAAATTCCGGTGCTTTCGGTAAGGAACATGAGCCAGAGGACATCGGTAACAGCGCCGCCGATAACGCCTGCGATAGCGCCTTTGTATGTGAAGCGCTTCCAGAACAGAGAAAGAATGATAACGGGGCCAAACGCTGCACCGAAGCCGCCCCAGGCGTTGCCAACCATGTTCATGATGCTCTGTGCGCCGTCGCCCTTACTGTTGGCAATGAAGAAAGCGATAACGGCAATTATGAGAACAACGATTCTGCCGACCCAAAGGGTTTCTTTATCGGAAGCGTTCTTGCGGAAAACGGGCTTATAAATATCGCTTGTGAAAGACGAAGAAGCAACAAGAAGCTGAGAATCAGCCGTGCTCATTGCCGCCGCAACGATAGCCGAAAGCAACAGACCTGCAATAAATGCGGGGAAGAGGTCTTTTGCAAGAGTAACAAAAATCAGTTCCTGCTTGCCTGCCTCAACAAGAGCGGCGCTTGTTGCATATGCTCTGCCGAGAATAGCCATGGCAATGGCTGCGCCAAGCGAAAGAATAACCCAGACAATGCCGATTGTTGCAGATTTCTTTATCATCTTTGAGTTTTTGATTGACATAAATCTGACAAGAATGTGGGGCATTCCGAAATATCCGAGACCCCATGCAAGACCGGAAACGATATCCTGCCAGCTTGCGGAGAACGGATTGAGATTGATTGAATTTTCAAGAGTTGTGTCGAAAACGGACATATCAAGGTCTTTTGCCCAATAGAGAACGATGGGGACTGCAAGAAGCGCAATCAGCATCATAATGCCCTGGAAAAAGTCCGTCCAGCAAACAGCCTTGAAGCCGCCGAGGAAGGTATAGATAATAATGATAGCCGCAAAAATCAGGAGAGCAACCGTCGGCTTATCTGCAAGCGGCGGGAAAACCTGACCGAAAACCTTTGCGCCTGCAACAAAGCTTGAAGCAACGTAAATCGTGAAGAATACGAGGAAAACAAGCGCACAGATTATTTGCAGGGCGGGATTTTTGGTTAAAAAGCGGTTTGAAAGATACTGCGGGAGGGTGATGGAATCGTTGGCGGCTTTTGAGAATCTGCGAAGCCTTTTTGCAACGAAAATCCAGTTAAGCGAAGTGCCGAGGGCAAGACCGATGCCTATCCATACCTGACCCATGCCGAAAGCAAGGATACTGCCGGGGAAGCCCATGAGCAGCCAGCCGCTCATGTCGGAGGCCTGAGCGCTCATTGCCGTAACCCAGGGACCCATGCTGCGTCCGCCGAGGAAATAGTCTTTTTCTCCGCCGTTCTTCGAACGCAGGAAGAAGAAAAGACCGATTCCGAGAACCACAACAAAATAAAGAATAAATGCCGCAAGTTCATAATTCATTGAATATCAAGTCCTTTTCTGAAAATATACAGAATTATAGCATATAAAAAACAATAATAAAATACAGAACGAATTACAGAATAAAGTTCATATAAAATTATAAATATTATAGAAATTTGTTGAAAAATAAGGAAATTATTCTGAATAAAACTTAAGAATAAATTAAAAACTTATTTTAGTTCAAAAATTTTTTCACCATTATGACGGATTATTTTGCGGTATTCTTAAATTTAAAAATAAAGCAACCTGTATTTCTCGAAAATGAATCGACAATACAAGTTGCTTTTGGTTTTTCTTTTGTGCGACAGCCGTCAGCCTGCTTTTCTTTCAGAGCCGTATACTACCTTAATGCTCTTCTTGAAAAGCAAATAGTCATATTGGGGTCTCCAATTGTTTCCCGTTTTAACATTATCTTTGAAATCGTCCTCCGAGCGGGCAACATTGATTTCCGTGACGCCTTTAAGCTCTTTGCTCTCTTTATAAACTGTATCCCAGAATGCATGATGACCGATCTGAGTTACGCTCTCGGGAATATAAACATAGGTCATTGCCTGATTATAGCTGAAAGCGTCCGAGCCGATTTTTTGAAGTCCTTCGGGCAGAGATAAATATACTTCTCCGAGCGCTTCCT
>JBJEQC010000240.1:0-9098 GCA_051881555.1 Acutalibacteraceae bacterium | reverse complement strand
GTCAACGGTTTCGCCGTCCTTGTTATCGGCAAAACGGATTGCGCCGTCATTGCTCCATTGCCACTTTTCATCGGTAATCTCGGTTTTAACCGTGCCGTCGGCATAGGCGATTTCAAGCTGTGCAATGAACTTTGTTTCAAAGCCGTATTCCTGCTTCAGACCCCATGCGCCGACCGAGCCTCTGTACCAACCGTCGGCAAGCTCAACGGTTATTTCATTTTCGCCGCTTTTTATCAAGTCCTTGACATCATAGGTCTGATACTGAATACGCTTTGTATAGTCGGTTATGCCCGGAGCAAGGCAGAAATCTCCCGCCTTTTCGCCGTTTATTCTCGCCTCATATATTCCGCATGAGGTTATGTAAAGCCTTGCCTTTTTAACCTCTTTATCTGCGGAAAAAGCGTGTCTGAAGCAATCAACGGGATATCTTTCAAGCTTTTCGGGCTTATTGCTTTTCAAAAGGAAATCAACGCCCTGAAGGAAGAAGGATTTGCCGATTTTTTTCTTTTTGTCGGCAACCGAGCGGTCGGGATTATAATTACCCGTTATCCATTTTGCCTGCCAATCGGTTTTGTTCAATAATCCGATTTCAAAAAATGCTTCGTCGCTCCATTCGCCTTCCAAATCGTTCTCGTCCCAAAGCTTGACTTTCCAAATAACCCGGGTGCGTGATCCGAGCTTTTCCCCCGCCCATTTTATATGAGTCATTCGAGAGTTCTCTACTTTTCCCGAATCCCAAAGAATATTATTCTCCTCGTCAACAGCCGATATCCGATAAGCAGTCTGCTTAACGCCGCCCTCGCAGTTCCAGAACAAACGGGGCTCAGCAATATCGATGCCGACGGGATTTTTCAGATATTCGCATTTCAGATTAATTGCTTTCATTGTTTTTCTCCGTTTTTATCAGCAATACCTTTTCTGATTCTGATTTCTTCCTGCTTTTTGTCAAGACCCTTTTCAACGCCGACAAATGCAAGAATAATTACAAGAACAATTGCAGTTATTGTTTCAAGACCTACAAAAGAGAATGTGATTACATTTTTGACCGCTTCGGTCTGAGCCGCCGCAACCGTAACTCCGTTAACAAGAGTCGGAGCAACATAGCCTGCCTTTGCAATAAGCATATTGAAAATACCGGTAACAATTCCGACAGAAGACACAGCTATGATATTGAAAATCGACATTGCAAGGCCGTCAACACGGAATCTGTTTTTCCATTCCATGTGGTCAAGAACGTCAGCAAACAGAGCCATGAAAACATAAGAGCAAGGAAGTCCGCCGATATTTTTGATAAACTGACCTATCAGAACAACAACCATGTTTGTCGGGCAAATCCAGCAGATTGCGCTGCCGATTGAATAAAGAATGAATCCCGCAAGAGTCAGATTTCTTTTGCCGAATTTCTTTGCAAGAGGCCAGACGGCAAAAATGCCGATACCCATGGGAATGCCGCCGATGACCGACAGCATTGTCTGGGTTTTGCCGTCGTTATATGTTCCGAGAACATAGTTGCAGAAATAAACAAGACCAAGATTCTTAAACTGTGAGCCGACTGTGTAAATCAGGAAATAGAGAAGAATGAGAACCATATATTTGTCGGACACAATCGCCTTCAGCATCTTTTTATAGGGAATTTTTTCATCTTCCGTCTTGTCGGCATCTTCAAGCGTTACCCTTTCCTTGGTGAAGAAGTATTCAAGAAGCGTGAGCGGCAGAGCAAGAATTGAAAGTATGCTCATGGTCATTATCCACTTAGACTTGTCAACGCCGAGCGAAGGCATAATAATCATCGGGAAAATCAAGGCAACAAGAATTCCGCTCATCATGATCGTTGAAATCTGATTGAAAACGGAAAGCGAACCTCTTTGCTCGGTGTTTCTTGTTGAAAGCGGAACCATAAGGTTGTGGCTCATGTTGAAAATCGTGTAAGCGAAGGAGTAGAACAGGTTATACGAAAGCATAATCCAAACGATCTGAACCGTTTGATTGCCTGAGGGCACGGTGAAAAGAAGAATGCCCGTTACCGTCAGCAAGGGAGCGGAAAGCAAAAGCCACGGTCTTGCTTTTCCCTGAGGAGTTTTGGTGCGGTCAATGATATAACCCATTATGACATTTGTTATTGCATCAATAACCTTTGATACAATCGGGAAAATCGCAAGGAATGCGCCTCCCCAAACATTAGTCAGTTTCAGAACATCCGTGTAATAAACATTAAGATATGTTGCAAGCACGGCATTCAGCAGCAAAGCTCCGGCGGGCCCCAAAAGATAACCGAGCCACTTCTCGGATTTGGTTGTGTCCGGGCTTTTGATTTTCGTTGCAAAAATCGGTTTGCTCATTAGATTTGCCATTGTTCTTCTCCCTTCTTGACTTTTTATAATATTTTTATTACAATCAGATTATATCACCACGGTGTTGATTTAACAATCATCAGATGTTTTATAAACATTGCGAACACAACATATTTTGTTAAAATGTCGAATTAATGGAGAAAAAATTATGAACACAAAAGACAACCAGAGAACAAGAATCACAAAAATCATGCTTAAAGACGCCATGATCGACCTCATGCAGGAAAAGCCCGTCAACAAAATCACAATTAAAGAAATTTGCGAAAAAGCTCAGATCAACCGCTCAACATTTTATCTTCACTACAATGAGCCGAACGATCTTCTCAAAAGCATTGAAGATGAAATAATAGAAAACACCGCCGATTATCTCAAAAAAATAGGGGCTGAGATAAACGACAGTGCAATCCGCTATATTTTGCTGTTCATCAGGTACATAAAAGAAAATGACAAGGTATTCAGAACGCTTTTGGTTAAAAACGACAGTCAGTTTTTCAAAAAGAAGTTTGTTATGCTTTCGCTTGAAAAATGCCTTACCGCCCTTAACTGCACAGCCGACGAAAACATCAAAAAATATGTTTTCGGCTATGCCGTTAACGGGTGTATCAGTGTTATAATCGAATGGATTGAATCGGACTATAAGCTGCCTGACAGCGAGGTGGCGTCTCTGCTTTATAATCTCTCAAAATGCGTTATTGCTGAATATGTGGTTTAACCGAAAAATCGGATAATCCAAAAAAGAGGCGGCAACCGAAGTTACCGCTTCTTTTTTCGTTATTCAACAGAATTATCAGAATTGTCTGAATTATCGGAATCCGTAAGTCCGTCAAGAGATGAAACGGCCTCCCCGTATTCCTTTTTAACCTCGTCAAGCAATGAGCCGAGCTGGTTGATATGGAAAAGGTGGAACTGAACCTGCTTTTTAAGCTTGATTTTTTCCGCCGCCAAATCAGCCTGCATTTCGCTTAGCTTGTTGGCATATTCATATGCCTGCTGTTTTCCCGCTTTTCTCAGCTCGTCCAAATCCTCGTCGGACTTTTTGAGCTGCTGACGGAGCAGAGCGTACCTGATTTCAAAATCGGAAAGCTCCTGACGCAAGCGATTCTGCTCGCTCTCGGCGGCTGCAAGCTGCTCCGCTTTGATAGCCGCATTTTTTTCTGCGCCGTTGCGCTTTTCAACCGCATCGTTAAACTGCTTGTTGAGGCTCACAAATTCATCGGTAAGATGCTCAAGATCCGCTTCCTTCGCAGAAAGCTCTCTGATTTTTGCGTTATTCAGAGTAATGTTTGAATTGAGCGAAAGAATCTCGTTCTCAAGATCTTCCTTTTCCAGTTTAAGATTTTCAAGCTCCTCAAGCTTTTCCTGAGTGCTTTCCTTTTCATTCAGGAGAGCCGCATTTTCTTCTTTGAGAGCAACAATCTGTGAGCGCAGGCTGTCATTTTCTTTGATAAGGGTTTCATCGTCTTTTTCAATGACGATATCGTCCTCTCTCTTTTCTTCGGCAGCGGCTGCGGCATTCTGAGCAACCTGAAGCTTATACTGCTCGAATTCTTCCTGAAGAATTTCATGTTTGGAAATAAGAGACTCACGCTCACGGTTCAGAAGCATTATTTCAGAGCGCATTTCATTGAGTTTTTCGTCATACATCGAGCAGGTCGAAGCATGATATGTGCTCTGACTTTCGATATATTCGTCAACTTCGTCGATGCTGTAGCCGTGAAGAACCTTTTTGAATGTAACCTTGGTGTTATCCTCTTCCTCACGCTTATCGCCAAGCTCATCCATGACCTCCGAAACAACATTTTCTTCAATTATTTCGGCAGTCTTGCTTCCGTTACTCTTTTTCTTCATAGGTAATTCCTCGCTTTAGTTGATTTCAAATGTGAGCTTATCCCCGGGGACAAGCCCGATTTTTGAGCTGACATTGGGGCAAAGCTCAAGCACTTTTTTGGCTTTGCGCTGTAATTTGCAAATTTTTCCGGGAGCGATAGCCTCCTCAATGAATACAATGCAGTCATTTTTATCAAGATAAACCGCATCAATTGCAAATTTCATGCAAAAGGTGTGTATCTCGTTGCAGGGCACAATCAAAAGGCCGCTGTCTTCAGGCATTTCCTTTTTGAACATAAGCCCTTTCAGCCTTGAAAAATAATTCTTTGCAAGGCCGACATCTTTTAATATTATGTCATCATTTTTATAAACTGTCAATCTTTTCATTATGATTCCGCCTTAGAACCCATTGATAATATTCATTACGGTGGGTCCGAGAATAATGATAAATACAACCGGGAAAATAAAAATCAGCATGGGAATAAGCATTTTAATCGATGATTTCATGCCCTTTTCTTTCGCTTCAAGCTTTCTTGTTTCACGGAGCTGTTCTGCCTGGGTCTGCATGATATTGTTAATCGGAATACCGAGCTGTTCCGCCTGTATAAGAGCCGAGACAAATGTTTTAAGCTCGTCAACGGTCGTTGAATCCGCAAGCGTCTGAAGCGCATCACGCCTTGTTCTGCCCATCTGGATTTCTCTGTAAACAATGAGAAGCTCGTCAATAAACGGTCCGCTCATTTTTTCCGAAACTTTCATCAGAGCGGCATCAAAGCTGAGACCCGCTTCAATACAAACGCTGAGCAGATCCATTGCGTCGGGAAGCTGTCTTTTGATTCCGAGCTGATGATTCTTAGCCATCTGCTTGAGGAAAAATGAAGGACCGACTATAGCCAGAACTGCGGCTACAAGAAGAATCAGGAGGCTGATCATGGCATCAAGCTTCAGTATCAAAAGCAACACAAGCGTTACTGCAATCAACACAATCATAAAAACCGTTTTTCTGAAATTATAGGTCTGAACATCGATAAACATGCCCGCAAGACGGAGCATTTTCTCGGTCTGTTCGTTCTTACTCTCGGAGCCCTCTTTTTTCTGAGGGGTTTTTGAGTCAATATATTTCAGGATTTTTTTAAAGGTTGGCCCGATTACTCTTTCAAAGAACGAGCCGTCAAGATTGCCGAAATTGAATCTGCTTTTATCCCTCTTGAAATAACCGATGCGCTGATTTTTACTGTCTTCTTTCTTTCCCATTGGTCCGAGAATCAACAAAATCAAGGCAAAAGCTAACAAAGCATATGCTATTACCATTAATTCCACTCAAGTCACCTCACAGGATAAAAATTAATATTCAATCGTAACAACTTTTCTGATTGCAAAGAAGCCGATTATTTCCATGATAGCCGCAACGGCAAGCATAATGTTTCCCGTCTTTGTTGCGAAAAAGGTTTCAACATAATCGGGCGAAATAACCATCAGCATGAACAGAATCATAACCGGAAGCGCTCCGATGAGCATTCCCGAGGTTCTGCCCTGTGCGGTCAGAGCGTTGATTTCGCTCTTGATTTTAAGACGGTCTCTGATTGTTTCAGAAATCGTGTCAAGAATTTTTGAAAGGTTGCCGCCCGTCTGTCTCTGAACGCTGACGGCGGAAATTGCAATCATTAGGTCGGGGCTTTTAATGCGCTTAACCATATTGTTGAGAGCTTCCTCCATGGTTGCGCCGTAATTCATTTCGCTGACTACTCTGCTGAATTCAACGCCTATTGGCGCAGGCATGTCGTTTGCGATAGTTTCAATTGACTGCTGAAACGAAAGGCCCGAACGCAGGCAGTTGCAGATAACCATGAGAGCGTCGCTGAGCTGAGCCTCAAACGCCTTTCTTCTCTTGTTCTTTTTTATTGAAATTACAATAATCGGCCCTAAGCAGCCCATTATTCCGAGACCTATCGATGCAATGGGATTGAATCCCAGCAAAGCGACAAGCGCACCGGGCACGAATGTCAGAACGATCCAGAGAATCGTGAATTCTTCGGGTCCCATGAGAATATCGGCAAGAATAAGCTCATTGAAGATGGTATCCATAAGCTTTTTTCTTCTCAAGGATTGACCGCTCTTTGCCTTGCTCTCGATTTTCAGCCTTCTCGCTTCACGCTTATCTTTAATTTTTCTGCCGATATCCAATGATTCAGGCTTCATTTTTTCGATTCTTTTTACAACCTGCCTGCGCTCTTTGGTTACGGTTGAAACAACGCAGACAATGATTGAGAAAACAAACATTGCAATCGAAAAAGTGAGCAGGAGCATACTAATTTGAAAACCATTCATTATTAACCGTCACTCCGTTTGCCCTGATTTTTTCTACACAGTGCGGGCGAACACCTGTGGCTCTGAACTGTCCGATAAATTTACCCTGAGCGTCAACATGGCCGTCGGTTTCATATCGGAAAATCTCCTGCATGCTGACAACATCGCCTTCCATGCCGACAACCTCGGATATACTCGTTACCTTTCTTGTGCCGTCACGCAGACGGGACTGCTGAATTATGAGGTCAATTGCGGAAGCAACCTGGTCTCTGATGGCTTTAAGCGGCAGCTCCATGCCCGACATCATAACCATTGTCTCAATTCTGGCAATTGAGTCTCTGGGCGTGTTGGCGTGGATAGTTGTCAGAGAGCCGTCATGGCCGGTGTTCATCGCCTGAAGCATGTCAAGCGTTTCTTCGGAACGAACCTCACCGACGATAATTCGGTCTGGGCGCATACGAAGGGCGTTCTTAACAAGGTTTCTGATTGTTATTGCGCCCTTGCCTTCAAGGTTTGCCGGCCTTGCTTCAAGAGTAATAACATGCTCCTGTTTGAGCTGAACTTCGGCGGCATCCTCGATTGTTATAATTCTTTCGTCTTCGTTAATGAACGAAGAAAGAACATTAAGCAATGTAGTTTTACCGCTGCCGGTACCTCCGGAAACGATAATGTTCAGCTTGCCTTTAACGCAGGCCTCAAGGAAGTTCAGCATATTCGGAGTAATCGAGCCGAACTTGACAAGCTGCTGAGCAGTTATCGGTTTTTTGCCGAACTTTCTTATCGTGACAACGGGTCCGACAAGCGAAAGAGGCGGAACGATGACGTTAACACGGGAGCCGTCAGGAAGACGGGCGTCGCACATCGGGCTGGATTCGTCAACATGTCTGCCGACCTGAGAAACGATTCTGTCGATAATATTCATCAGATGCTCTTCATCTCTGAATTTCTTATCGGTCAGAACAAGCTTACCGCCCTGCTCAACATAAATCTGATCGGGTCCGTTTATCATTATTTCCGAGAATTTTTCGCTTTCAACCAGGTCCTCGATCGGGCCGTATCCAACGATATCGTTGAACAGCTCCGAAAAGACCTTGGGTCTGTCGATACGGGGAATTTTATATTCATCATCATTGATTTTTTCATCAAGGAGCTTGTAAATCGTTGACCTGTCAACCTTTACATGCCCTTCTCTGTTCATCGTTTTGATGATGTCAACATGTATAGTTCTTTTAACATCAGCATAAATATCCTTTTCCTCCGCTGCGGGAGCTGCGGTTTCGGCAGGCTGAGGAGCGGCAGGAGCAGCGGCGGGCTCGGCGGAATTGCCGGGCACTTCTGCTGTTGAGGATGATTTATTCTGAGCGTCAAGTCTGTTTAAAAGTCCCATAAATCACTTTTCCTCCCGGGGGATTATATTATTTGCTTATTTTTTTGCTGCGGGCTTTTTCTTTTCCGGCTTCTGGGCTTCGGGCTTTTTGGTCGGCAACCTTTTGAGCGGATTTGCCGTCTTTTTGCCAGCATCCTCATTTATGGTCTTAACTTTTGTATATGAGTCAAGAATTTTTCTTACAAATTCTTTGATATCACGGGCAACCTCGGACTGCGGGCTTGCAAGCATAATGGGAATTCCCTTGTTAATGCAGGTGTTTGCAAGCTTTGAATCCTCGCCGATAAAGGCATAAACAGGAATTTCAACAGTCTTTTCAAAATCCTTTGCGTTAATGAGACTCTTGGTGTTTTTGTTAATAACAAGCTTCAGCTTGTCGCCCTGATTGAGCTGTTTTAATACATCGACGCACGCCTTGGCATTCTTGAGAGAAAGAATATCCATATTATATACCATATAGACCTCTTCCGAATTTTCAATCGCCGTTATCGTCGGGTCATTGAGTACGGGAGGCAGATCAAGAACGATATACTCAAAGTACGGACGCAGAGTATCAATAATTTTCTCAACATCCTCAGGCTTTATGTATTCGGCATATTCGGGATTTTTCGGTGCGCCGAGAACGCTGAGACCCGTGTTATGAGTTTCCGAAAAGCTGTTGATGTTTTCTATGGTGATGCCCGCTCTGTCCTGAACAAGCTCAACAATTGTGTTTCTCGGGTTAAGGTCAAGAGCCATTGTGACATCGCCGAACTGCAAATCAAGGTCAATAAGCATCGTTCTCTTGCCGAGCTTTGCAATCTGAGTTGCAACATTGACAGCCATAGTCGTTTTTCCCGTGCCGCCCTTGCCTCCGAAGAAAGAGAGAACCTTTGAGCGGATATTCTTGCTTTCGTTGGTGTCAAGCCTTCTCTGACGCTCAAGATCGAAAATATTCAAAAGCTCTTTTTCAAAGTCATCGGCATTCGTTTCCATGGGAATGACGCCTTTAACTCCGAATCTTGCCGCATTGCTGACAAGTTCAACCGTTATACGGTCGCTGACAAGAACGGCAATACAATTGCGAACGCTTATCAGAAGCTGCTGAATAAAGCTGAAAACCGTTGGGCTGACCTCTCCTCTGACTGCGCAGATAACGATATCGGGGAAAAGGCTCTCCGCCTTCAGCTTTCCTGCGCTTCCCAGATCGGAATAGCCCGAAATGACGATATTATCGCCTTTAAGGT
>JBJEQC010000239.1:0-9124 GCA_051881555.1 Acutalibacteraceae bacterium | reverse complement strand
GGCAGAAGCCTGCCGGTAAAAAGCGGTATTTGATTTTTATGTTTAAGTATGATATTATATATATCGATTTGATTTTGAACAGGAGAGCGTTTATGTATCCCAAGGAAATTGAAAAATTTCTGCTCAGGGTTCAGAAACCCGGCAGATACACGGGCGGCGAGCTTAACAGCGTTGTCAAGGATAAAGATGCGGTCGATATCCGCTATGCGTTCTGCTTCCCCGATACTTATGAAATAGGCATGTCGCATCTCGGCATGAAAATTATTTATTCTCTTGTCAATGCAAGGGAGGACGCATGGTGCGAAAGAGTTTTTGCCCCGTGGATTGACATGGAGCAGATAATGCGTGAAAATTCAATCCCGCTCTATGCGCTCGAAAGCGGCGACGCAATCCGTGATTTTGACCTGATAGGCTTCACGATGCAGTATGAGCTTAGCTACACCAATGTGCTGAACATGCTTGACCTTGCGGGGCTTCCCGTCAGGTCAAAGGACAGAACCTCGCTCACTCCAATTGTTATTGCAGGCGGCGCATGCGTTTGCAACGCTGAGCCGATGGCGGAGTTTTTCGACATTACGCTTCCCGGCGACGGCGAGGAAGTCACGAACGAGCTTATTGACCTGCTGAAAGAGCATAAAAAGAAAGGCTCAACCAAGCAGGAATTTCTTGAAGCCGCCGCTCGGATAAAGGGCGTTTATGTTCCGTCATTTTATGAGGTTGAATATAACGAAGATAACACCGTAAAGTCCGTAACTCCGACCTGCGGAGCGCCTGAAAAGGTTGAAAAGCGCAATGTTGCAGACCTTGATTCAATGTTCTCTCCGAGCACATTCGTTGTTCCGTTTCTTGAAGTAGTTCACGACAGAACGACGGTTGAAATATTCAGAGGGTGTATCAGAGGCTGCCGATTCTGTCAGGCGGGCTTCATCAACAGACCCCTCAGGCGCAAATCGCCCGAAACGGTCGAGGCTCAGTGCCGCTCAATCTGTGAAAGCACGGGCTATGACGAAATATCGCTCTGCTCATTGAGCACGAGTGACTATAAAGGGCTTGAAAAGCTGATCACAAACATGCTCCCGTGGACCATGGAGGAGAAAATCAATATTGCTCTGCCCTCGCTCAGAGCGGATAATTTCCCCAAGGAGCTTATGGAAAAGCTCAACGCCGTCAGGCGGAGCGGTCTGACCTTTGCGCCCGAAGCGGGAACTCAGAGGCTCAGAGATGTTATCAACAAGAATATCACCGAGCAGGAGGTGCTCTCAACGGCAGCTCAGGCGTTCGCAGGCGGCTGGACGGCGGTTAAGCTCTATTTTATGATTGGCTTGCCGACCGAAACCGAGGAGGATATCAAAGGCATTGCCGACCTTGCTCAGGCGGTGGTTGACGAATTTTATAAAAATCCCGATAAGCCCAAGGGCAAGGGCGTGAATGTCAGTGTCAGCCTTGCTTCGCTTGTTCCGAAGCCGTTCACTCCGTTCCAATGGGAGCCTCAGGACAAGCCCGATACGCTGATTGAAAAGCAGAATTATCTTGTTTCCTGCGTTAAGACCCGAAAGGTCAGCGTTTCCCGCCATGTGCCTTGGACGAGCTTCCTTGAGGGCGTGTTTGCAAGGGGCGACAGGCGGCTTGCCGATGTTATCGAAACCGCATGGCGCAAGGGCTGCACCTTTGACGGCTGGGCTGAATGTCTGAAGCCCGAAAAATGGGAGGAAAGCTTTGCCGAAAACGGCATTGACCCCTATTTCTACACCGCAAGACGCAGAGAATATGACGAGATTCTGCCCTGGGATCATATGGATTACGGCGTTACCAAAAAATTCCTGATAAAAGAGAATCAGAAAGCTCATGCGGGCGAGACGACCGCCTGCTGCCGTGAAAAATGCGGCGGCTGCGGAGCAAACAGACTCAACGGAGGTGTGTGCGATGAAATCGGTAAGACTGTGGTTTAAAAAAGACGGGCTTGCGGTTTATATTTCACACCTTGACATGAACCGCTGTATGACAAGGGCAGTTCGCAGGGCGGGAATCCCTCTTTGGTACACCGAGGGCTTCAATCCTCACCCCTATATGACATTTTTAATGCCTCTGCCGCTCGGTCAGGAGGGCAGGAGAGAGCCGCTCGATATCCGCATTGAGGGCGAAATGAGCTTTGAGGAAATCGGCGCAAGGCTGAATTCGGTTATGCCCGGCGGCATTGAAATTGTTGAAGTCCGTGAGCCTTTCTGCAAATCAAATGAGATTGCGGCGGCGGAATATGAGATAACCGCAGAGTTTTTGAGCACGGGCGAAGCGGAGGGCTTTGCCGCAGGGGCGCAGAGCATTATTGACGGAGGAGAGCTCAATGCGGAAAAACGGAGCAAAAAAGGAATCAGAACCGTCAATCTCTGCGAAATGGTTCGTTCATTCGAAGCAAGAGCGCACGGAAACTGCGTTTTTATCAAAACCGTGCTTGCCGCAGGGAACACGGTGAATCTGAATGCGGATTTGCTTATCGGTTCTCTGCTTTCGGAATTTGCGGCTCAGACCGAAAAGACATCGATAGTCAGGACACGGCTTTTGCGGGAGGATTTGAGCGATTTTGAATAAGAATCGCCCAAAAATCCGATAAAAACCGTCTGATATTTGTCAGAATGTAAAAAATATATGAAATGCCAAAAAAATGCTTGCATTATTTTATTTCATATGATATTATATTAATCGCATTTGTGCCGTCAGTTGCGGCTTCGGCTCTCAAAGACGGGGTTTAATGCTTTTATAACATTAAAGCGGGTGTTCCTCTTTTTGCGTTTTGCAGCTACGAACGCCTGAAAAAATCGGAGGAAAAATACAATGGATGCACTCAAATTAATCGCACAGGATTCACTCAAATCCGAAGTGCCCTCAATCGAAATCGGCGATACCGTCAGAGTTTCGGTTAAAATCCGTGAGGGTGAAAAAGAAAGAATTCAGGCTTTTGAAGGCGTAGTTATCGCCCGCAAGGGTTCAGGCGTTTCAGAGACCTTCACCGTTCGCCGCATTTCATATGGCGTTGGCGTTGAAAGGGTATTCCCCATTCACTCCCCCAATGTTGCGAAGGTTGAAACAGTCAGAAGCGGCCGTGTTCGCAGAAGCAAGCTTTATTACCTCAGAGACAGAGTCGGTAAGGCAGCTAAGGTTAAAGAACAGATCAGATAAAAAGCTTGAGGGTGTAACAACAGGTTTGCGGTTGTTACACCTTTATTCTTATTTCTTTAATTAATTACAATAAATCAGCAAGCACTTCCGTGTCGGGGAATACGGGTAATTTCGCTTGATAATCATTTTCAAAGGGAGGGTCAGCCGTGCGCAGAATTGACGAATTCTGGATTGAATTCAATTCCGTAACTGAAGAAGAAATGCCCAAGACCTCTCCCGTGCTTTCGTTTATCTATGACATGGCGGATTCCGTTAAGGGCGCAATCATCGTAGTCTTTCTGCTCTTCTCCTTTGTTTTCAGAGCTGTCGGAGTTGACGGCGACTCGATGGTGCCGACTCTCACCGACGGCGATTGGCTTGCCGTGGCGAGCGTCACAACGGAGATTGAACGGGGCGACATTGTGGTTATCAATCAGCCGTGGGAGCGTCATGTTCCGATAGTCAAGCGTGTTATCGCAGTCGGCGGAGACACGGTTTATATTGATTTTGACCGTAACGAGGTCTATGTTAACGGAGTTAAGCTGAACGAGCCTTACATTTCCGAGCCGACAAGGGTCAGCTATGATGTCAGCTTTCCGCTTCAGGTTGAGGAAGGCAAGCTCTTTGTTATGGGCGACAACCGCAATGTTTCGCTTGACAGCCGTTCAAGCAAAATCGGCATGATTGATGAACGGTATGTTCTGGGAAAGGCTGTTGTCAGATTTTATCCCACGGGCGAGTGGAAAATATATGAGGAATAAGGTGAATTCACACATGTCCGAAAATGAAAAGGTTAACGAAGAAAAGAAAAACGGCAAATTTGTCAGCAATTGCTTTGACATTGTTTCAATTCTTGCAACGGCAATAGTTGCGGTTGCGATTGCGTTTCTTTTTGCGTTCAGAACAATCGGTGTTGTCGGCAATTCGATGTATCCGACTTTGAATTGGGGCGACAGGATAATTCTGACCGCTTCGCTCTTTGAGCCGAAAAACGGCGATATTGTTGTCACCTGCCAGCCGCCGAAAACCGACGCTATCCCGACAACGCTTGTTAAAAGGGTTATCGCAACCGAGGGTCAGACGGTGGATATTGATTTTTCCGCCGGAGTGGTCTACGTTGACGGAGTGGCTCTTGATGAGCCTTATACGGCTTCGCCGACAAATGACAGGGAGGATTTCAACGGCCCCCTGACCGTTCCCGAGGGTTATGTTTTCGTTATGGGTGATAACCGCAACAATTCAACCGACAGCAGAAGCAATCTTGTCGGTTTGATAAGAGAAGAATATGTTTTGGGCAGAGCTCTTTTCAGAATTAAGCCCTTCGGTCAGTTTAAGATAGGTCAGTATGAATGAGAAAATGACGGTTCAGTGGTTTCCGGGCCATATGGCGAAAACCCGAAGATTAATAAAAGAGAGCCTTTCGCTTGTCGATGCGGTTTGTGAAATTGTTGATGCAAGAATCCCCGAGAGCAGCAGGAATCCCGAGCTTGACGAAATAGTCGGCTCAAAGCCGAGGATTGTTTTGCTCAACAAATGCGACCTTGCCGACCCGAACGCAACGGCTCGCAAAATCAAGGAGCTTTCGGAGCGGGGCATCAAGGCTCTGCCCGTTGATTGCCGAAGCGGCAGAGGGCTTGAAAAATTTCAGCCTGCCGTCAGAGAAATTCTTAAAGATAAAATAAAAGCCAATGAAGAAAAAGGAATGGGCGGCAAGGCTCTGAGAGTTATGGTTGTCGGCATTCCGAACACGGGAAAATCCTCTTTCATCAACCGAATGGCGGGCAAATACCGTGCCAAGGTTGCGGACAAGCCCGGAGTTACAAGGGGCAACCAATGGTTCTCAATCGGTTCGGGCATCGAACTGCTTGACACTCCCGGAGTGCTTTGGCCGAAATTTGAAGACCCCGAGGTGGGCTTTAAGCTTGCGTTCATTGGTTCGGTTAAGGATGAAATTCTTGACAGCCAGGAGATTGCGGTCAGGCTCTTGCTCGTTTTGCAGAAAAACTATCCCGACCGTCTTGCTGAAAGATATAAAATCACGGATTTTGAGGAGCTTGAGCCGTATGAGCTGCTTGAACTCATCGGAGCAAAAAGAGGAATGCTGATTAAAGGCGGCGAGACGGATACGGAGCGTGCCGCCGTTATGCTGCTCGATGAATACAGAAGCGGGAAGCTCGGCAAGCTCACTTTGGATTAAATATAAAGGGAGATTCAGGCGATGAATTTAAAAAAGAAAATGACAATTTTTCTTGCCGTTATCATGGTACTTGATGTTATTTCGCTCGGCGTTATTTTCTTTACCCGCAACAGCGCACGCCCGGATATCAGCGCCGACGCTTCGCCCGGAACCGAGTCGCAGTCGGAAACCGAGCAGCAGGAGGTTTTCTCAAGAGTCAGCTTTGTTGCCGTTGGCGATAATCTGATTCACGATACCGTCTATGAGCAGGCGGCGGCGAGAGTCAGCGACGGATATGATTTTTCGTATGATTACGAGAAAATCGCCGATAAAATCGCTGCGCCCGATGTTGCAATTCTTAATCAGGAAACAATAATTTCAACGGAACATAATGTATCAAGCTATCCGATGTTCAATTCTCCCGTCGAGGTCGGCGAGGAAATGCTGAAAATCGGCTTTGATGTTTTCAATATCGCAACCAATCATTCGCTTGACTGCGGAGAAAAGGGCTTGATTTCGGCAATTAATTTCTGGAAAAGCAAAAATGCAATAACAACAGGCGCATACCTCAACAGCGACGATATGGCGAATATCCCGATGAACGAGGTAAACGGCGTTAAAATTGCCTATCTCGGCTTCACCGAATCGACCAACGGGCTTTCCCTGCCCGACGATACCGAGGTTATCCTCGTTCAGGCAAAGGACGAATCCCTGCTTCAGCAGCAGATTGCCAAGGCAAAGGAAACGGCGGATGTGGTAATAGTCAACGCTCATTGGGGCGAAGAATACACCCATGAGCCTAACGATAACCAGCGTTCGCTTGCTCAGAAGCTTGCTTCGTGGGGAGCGGATGTCATAATCGGAACGCATCCTCATGTTATTCAGCCTGTGGAATATATCGTTAATTCCGACGGCAGAAAAACTCTTGTTGCCTATTCGCTCGGCAACTTCATCTCGGCTCAGAACAGAGGCCCGAGAATGCTCGGCGGAATGCTGAATTTTGAGGTTGTCAAAAACAACGCAACGGGTGAAATTGCGCTTGAAAATGTCAAGTTTTCGGGCGTCGTTACCCACTACGGCTACGGATATTCAAACATCAGAGTTTATCCGCTTGAGGATTACACTCAGGAGCTTGCTTCAAAGCACGGAGTGCTGAGCAAGACCTCGGACTTCAGCTTGCAGTATCTTTACGATATTCTGAACGATGTAATCGACAAGCAGTTTCTTTAATTAATAACGGGCTGTTCTGCAAAGGTGCTTTGCGGCTTTGCAGAGCGGCTTTATTTCTTTTCGGAGGTTAAAATGGACTTTGAATTTGAGAAAAAAGCGGCTGAAAAAGGATATAAGGCGGTTTGCGGCGTTGATGAGGCGGGCAGAGGTCCGCTTGCGGGTCCCGTTTTTGCCGCCGCAGTGATTCTGCCCCGGGATTGCGTTATTGAGGGGCTCAACGATTCAAAAAAGCTGTCGGAAAAGAAGCGTGACCTGCTCTTTGATATAATAAAAGAAAAAGCGATAAGCTGGAGCGTTGCGAGCGTTGACGAAAAGACGATTGATGAAATAAACATTCTTCAGGCAACCTATCAGGCGATGAAAAAGGCGGTTGAGGGGCTGTCGGTTTCGGCGGATTATGCCCTGATTGACGGCAACAGAATGCCCCCGCTTCCGATAGACGGAGAAACAATCGTTAAGGGCGATTCCCGCAGTCCGTCGGTTGCGGCGGCGTCGATTCTTGCCAAGGTCAGCAGGGACAGATTCATGCTTGAGCTTGACAAAAAATATCCGCAGTATCAGTTTGCAAAGCATAAGGGCTACGGAACGAAGCTTCATTATGAAATGCTGGAGCAGCACGGGATTTCGGACTGCCACCGTCTTTCATTCCTGAAAAATCTTGACAGCAGCGGTAAGAGAAATGATAAGAAATAAGACGGGAGTCTGGGGCGAGATTTATGCCGCCCGATATCTCAGAGACAGAGGATATTCGCTTTTATCCTCAAACTATGTCTGCCGTTTCGGAGAGATTGATATTATCGCCGAAAAAAGGGGAACGGTCTGTTTCGTTGAGGTCAAGACGAGAAATAAAGATACGGAAATCAGGCCTATGGAAGCTGTTGACGAGGGCAAGCGGCGCAGGCTTGAAATGACGGCGAAAAGCTTTCTTTCCTATGCAAAGCTGAAAAACAGAGTCAGATTTGATGTCTGCGAGGTTTATGTTGATGATAATGACGCCCTGTCGGGAATAAACTATATTGAAAACGCATTTTGAAGCTTTGGGGGAATAATATGAGACTGTTTGACCTGCATTGCGACACGGTGGAGGAGTGCTTTGAAAACCGACTTGAGCTCAGAGACGCCGACCTTCACATAAATCTTCGTAAAGGTGAATGCCTTGACGAATGGTGTCAATGCTTTGCAATCTGGATATTTGACAAATTAAGAGGAAAAGAGTCGGAAGAATACTTTGAAAAAGCGGTTGCTTATTTCAAAAATCAAATTGAATTAAACAGCGAAAAAATCAAGCTGTGCAAGGATTACACCGATTTGACGGCGGCTTTGTCGGCGAAAAAATGCGCCGCCGTGTTGACTGTTGAGGGCGGCTCGCCCTTTGCTTCCGACGGAGGCGGAGAGCATGCGCATGAACACGGCGTAAAGCTGATAACCTTGACATGGAACGGAGAAAACGAACTCGGTTACGGCTGTCAGAGCGGCTCAGATGAGGGCTTGAAGCCTGCGGGAAAAAGGCTTCTGAAGGATATGGAAAGATTCGGAATCGCCGCCGATGTTTCCCACCTCAACCGCAGAGGCTTTTTTGACGCTGTTTCGAGCGGCGCAAGAGTTATTGCGTCCCATTCAACCTGTAAAACGGTGCTTGAAAAGCTGCGTTCCGACTGTGACGACAAAATCTATTGCTGCCGCAGAGCGCTTGAAGACGATCAGATAAAAATTCTCATCGAGCGTGAGGGACTTATCGGAATGAATTTCTGCCAGAGATTTCTCGGAGACGAAGAAAGAGGCGGCTTTGAATCGGTTTACCGCCATATGGTGCATATTCTTGAACTCGGCGGCGAAAATGTGCTTGCGATCGGCTCGGATTTTGACGGCTGTGCAATTCATTCCGAGCTTGCGGGCGTTGACAAAGTGCCTGCGCTCAGGGATTATCTTTCCGATAAAGGCTTTGATGATACCCTTTTAGATAAAATTTTCTTTAAAAATTCCTTTGACTTTTTCAAAAAGGTTTTACAAAGCTGAAATTATATGTTATAATACTATGAATTACTCCGAAAAGGATGATGTTTAATGAACTATGTCAGCACAAGAGATACGGGCGTTAAGGTAACCGCTTCTCAGGCGATTACCAAGGGCATTTCGGGCGAGGGCGGTCTTTTCGTTCCCGAAACTCTCCCGAAAATTTCAATGGATACGGTTGTTTCTCTTTCAAAACTTGATTATATCGGCAGGGCAAAGGCTATTCTTTCGCAGTTCCTCACCGATTTCACCGAGGAAGAAATAGATTCCTGCGTAAGGGGCGCATACGAAACGGGTTTTTCAAGCGAAAAGGTTGCTCCTCTCGTCAAAATTGACGGCGGTGTGCATATTCTTGAACTGTTCAAAGGCCCGACCTGCGCTTTCAAGGATATGGCGCTTCAGATTCTTCCCCGTCTGCTGACCGTTGCGGGCGGAAAAACCGCAAAGGGAATAAAGATAGTTATTCTTGTTGCAACCTCGGGCGACACGGGCAAGGCGGCTCTTGAAGGCTTCAAGGATGTTGAAAACACTCAGATTCTTGTTTTTTATCCG
>JBJEQC010000238.1:0-2119 GCA_051881555.1 Acutalibacteraceae bacterium | reverse complement strand
TTTTTGAAGTTAAAAGTGATGATATACGAGGGATAACTATGGATTACAGAAAATATGAAAATAAAGATATTTCTGCGATAAGAGATATTCTTGACATAGATTTAGGCTACAACTGTGAACTTGAAAAGTTGCAAAACCGTGTTGAAGAAATGATGAAGCGTGGCAATTATCAAATCTTTGTTGCCTGTGAGGGTGACAAGGTTGTAGGTTTCATAGGCTGTGTTACCTATCTTGCTTTTGAACTTGAAAACGAGGGTATGAAAATAATCGCTCTTGCAGTTTCAAAAGTTTACCGAAGGAAAGGTATCGGCACAAAGCTTCTAAAAACCGCAGAGCAATGGGCAAAAGAAAATAATATTGAAGTTATTCTTCTTAACAGCGGTTTGCCGAGAGAAGATGCCCACGCTTTTTATGAAAATCAAGGCTATTTCAAAAAAAGTTATGGATTTATAAAAAAATTATAATCAAGACAAGAAATAAAAAACGCACAAAATCACGAAAATCCGTAGGGTTCGGCGTCCCCGACGAACCGATTCGCCGCAGGCGGATAATGCAAATTTTCCTTTTGGGACGATGTGGGCATCGTCCCCTACAAATTGACAATAATACGGAATGTCATCATCCCGACCCGTGAAAGGAGTGAGCAAATGAGAATAACCGCAAAAAGAGCCGCAATTATATATGCGCTGATTATTGCATTTCTTGCAGGAATAGTTATATTTGTTGTCAGCCTTATGCTCAACGGCCCTGCTTGGGCGTCGAACAAGGCGAACCGCCACATTTATTCGGGCGGAACGATAGTCAATGCGGGCACAATTTATGACAAAAACGGAGTTGTGCTTGCTGAAAGCTCCGATAACGAAAGAATATTCGCAAACGGAGAAAATATGAGAAAAGCCACGCTTCATGTTGTCGGCGACACGGCGGGATATATCTCAACGGGCACTCATTACCTTTTCAGAGACACTCTTTCGGGCTACAGCCGGGTTGAGGGTATCTATAAGCTCAAGCAGAGCGGAACGGGAACGGATATCACCCTCAACATTGACGCCGAGGCGAACAGGATTGCATACAAGGCTTTCGGCAGCTATAACGGAGCCGTTGCCGTATATAATTACAAAACGGGCGAACTGCTTTGCAGCGTTTCAAAGCCGACCTATGACATTGAAAACAAGCCTTCGGACTTGCTCACGAACGAAAAATATGACGGCGTATTTCTCGATAAGGTGGTTTCGGGAATTTACACTCCCGGCTCGATTATGAAAATCGTGACTGCCGCCTGCGCCATTGAAAATATCCCCGATATCTATTCGCAGACCTTTGAATGTGACGGAGAATACGAAACGGGCGACGGCAAGGTTATCTGCAACGGCGTTCACGGCACGGTCAATTTTCAGCAGGCGATGAATGAATCCTGCAACTGTGCTTTTGCCGCAATTTCGCTTCAGCTCGGCGCCGATAAGCTCAAAGCAACTGCGGAATCCCTCGGCTTCAACACTCAGCTTTACGCTAAGGAAATCCGCCTGACAAAGAGCAGGTTTTCTCCCTCGACCGAGAGCAAAGCCGAGCTTGGCTGGGCAGGCATCGGTCAATCGACAACCTATGTCAACCCCGCTCATTTTCTGAGCATAATGGGCGCAATTGCAAACGGCGGAGAGGGCTACGCTCCCGACAGAATCCGTTCTCTCGGCACTTTTTCTCAGATTGTGGGCAGGATTCCCTCGGTTACGGTCAAAATGAATCCCGACACCGCCGCAAAGCTTGACGCTCTGCTTCGCTCCAATGTTGTTGATAAGTACGGCGATTGGAAATTTGAAAATCTTCAGATGTGCGGCAAAACGGGAACTGCGCAGGTTGACGGCGCAAAAAGCCATTCATGGTTTGCGGGATATTCGCAGAGAGACGACCTGCCGCTTGCGGTTGTCTGCATTGCCGAAAACGCTGGCTACGGCTCGGGCGTTGCCTCAACCGTTTCCAACAGCGTTATGCAGTATTTCCTTGAAAACGGAATTTAATAACCAACAAAAGTTTAACGGCTTGCATCGGTCAACGGTGCAGGCCGTTTTTTGAAATAAAAAATGAAGCGTGCCTGCGGCACATACGGTTTTGGGACGATGTG
>JBJEQC010000237.1:0-9221 GCA_051881555.1 Acutalibacteraceae bacterium | reverse complement strand
TTCATATTCTCGCAACATCTTGAAAGCAAGTATATAATATTATACATTTAATCATCAAAATGTATTTTTGATCTTTTCTTAATTTTGACAACTCCTTTTTCATTTTTATTTTCTCTTTCCCCAACGCACTGCCGAATGCTGCACACGTTCGGCAGTGCAACTTTTTATGGAAAAATAATATGGATTTAACTAAAAGAAAACTTAACAGGCTCAAAGAATATGATTACAGCCAAAACGGCGGTTACTTTATTACCGTATGTACTCATTCAAAAAAGCATATATTATCGAAAATAAGTAGGGACAGCCCTTGCGGCTGTCCGTGCGTTTGCCTCACGCCTCTGGGTAAAATTGTTGAGAAAAATATACTTGACATTCAAAACAGCCCAAATGTTTCTGTTGATAATTATGTGATTATGCCCAATCACATTCATTTGTTGTTGATTTTGCATAATGATGACAATACGGATAATACCGTTCAGAATCGGACAGCCGCAAGGGCTGTCCCTACATTATCAAGAATAATCGGTGCGTTAAAATCGAAAACAACGGTTGAATGGATTAAACTTTGCAAGTCCAATAATTATCAAGCGGGGCAGATTTGGCAAAGATCTTTTTATGACCATGTTATTCGAGGGCAAAAAGATTACGAGGAAATATGGCAATATATAGATGAAAACCCGCTTCGATGGGGAACCGACTGCTTTTATTAAAGCGAATATTATAATCGTCAAATGGAGAAATTAATTTATGAACATCAAAAAACTTCAGTCAACGCTTGAAAATTCTCAGGCATATTTAATCGTATCGCCCGAAAACCGCCGTTATCTGACGGGCTTCGTTTCAAGCGACGGTTACCTGCTCGTCACAAAAACCGAGTCTGTCTTTCTGACCGACAGCCGATATATTGAAGCGGCTCAGCGTGAGGCATCGGACTGCTCGGAGGTTGCTCTGCTGACCTCTTTTTCAAATCAGCTTCCCGAATATATCAAAAAACTCGGAATCTCCAAGGTTTATACTGAGGCTCAGCGGCTCAGCGTTGCGGAATTCAAAACAATCGAAAAAATTCTCCCCTGCGAATGCGCCGCCGAAGCCGCAGACGAGGCTCTGACCTCTCTGCGCCGTTCAAAAAGCGAAAGCGAAAAAGAGCTTATTTTAAAGGCTCAAGCGATAGCCGAAAAGGCGTTCAGCCACATTCTCGGAGTTATCCGTGAGGGCGTTACCGAGCGTGAAATTGCGCTTGCGCTCGACTTCTTTATGCTGAAAAACGGAGCGGAATGCGTTTCGTTTGAGACTATTGCCGTCAGCGGAAAGAACTCGTCCATGCCCCACGGCGTTCCGGGCGAAAAGAAAATCGAAAAGGGCGATTTCGTAACGATGGATTTCGGAGCGGTGGTTGACGGATATCACAGCGACATGACCCGCACCGTTGCCGTCGGCGAAGTCAGCTCAAAGCAAGCTGAGGTTTATGAAACCGTTCTGACCGCTCAGAAAAAATGCCTCGGCGTTCTCAGAGCGGGCGTTGACTGCCGCTCTGCCGATGCGGCGGCAAGAAATGTTATTGAAGAAGCGGGCTTCGGAAAATATTTCGGCCACGGCACGGGTCACGGGGTCGGAATTGAGATTCACGAGGAGCCGAGGCTCTCCCCGAAAAGCTCTCAGATTCTCGGAATCGGCGATGTTGTGACGGTCGAGCCGGGAATTTATATCCCCTCCGAGTTCGGCGTTCGCATCGAAGACATGGCTTTTATTGCCGAAAACGGCTGTGAAAACCTTACAAAAAGCCCAAAAAATCTCATAATTCTTTAAAGCTTCATGTTTATTTCAAAAAAGACTTGAAAAATCAGCATGAATAGTATAAAATATCGGTGAAAACATATAAACATTATAAGGAGTAATATTTTTATGGTATCAGCAGGCGATTTCAGAAACGGTATAACCTTTGAAATGGATGGTCAGGTTTATCAGATCATCGAGTTCCAGCATGTTAAGCCCGGCAAAGGCGCTGCTTTTGTCAGAACAAAAATCAGAAACGTAATCGGCGGCGCAGTTGTTGAGCGTACTTTCAACCCCACCGAGAAGTTCCCCACCGCTTACATTGAGCGCAAGGAAATGGAATATTCATATGCTGACGGCGATCTTTATTATTTCATGGATCCCGAAACCTATGACATGGTTCCCATCGGTAAGGACACCCTGCCCGACAACTTCAAGTTCGTTAAAGAGAACGAAACCTGCCGTGTTCTTTCCTATAAGGGCAGCGTTTTCGGCGTTGAGCCTCCCACAACCGTTACTCTTGAAGTAACGAAGACCGACCCCGGCTTTGCAGGCAACACCGCCACCAACGCAACCAAGCCAGCAACCCTTGAAACCGGCGCAGAGGTTAAGGTTCCCCTGTTCATTAACGAAGGCGAAATGATCGTTGTTGACACCCGCACGGGCGAATATCTCAGCCGTGCATAAAATCATTTAACGGAGGACAAAGAAATGAGCTTAATCGAAAAAAAGGTTGCCTATCTCAAAGGTCTTGCAGCCGGTCTTTCACTTGACCCCGAAAAGCCCGAAACCAAAATCATCAATGCTATGATGGACGCTCTTGACTGCCTTGCAGAGGAGATTTCGGATTCTCAGGATCAGATTGATATGCTTGCAGATCAGCTTGATGCAGTTGACGAGGATCTTGACGAGCTTGAAAGCTTCGTTTATGAGGATTTTGACGACGATGACTGCTGCTGTGACGACTGCTGCGACGATGACGACGAATATTATGATGTTGAGTGCCCCAACTGCGGCGAGGTTATCTGCATTGACAGAAGCATCCTCGAAGAAGGCAGCGTTAACTGCCCCAACTGCAACGAGGTTCTCGAATTTGAAATCGACGACTGTGACTGTGACTGCGACGATTGCGACGACTGATTATTCGCAAAAATAATTTGACAAAACGAGCCGGCTGCTGCCCTTCAACGGGCGGCGGCCGTTTTTTTAAGTGAAGAGTGAAAGGTAATGGGTTCAAGGTAGGGCGGGGGGCTCGCTCCCGCCGTTTTTTCTATTCACGCAAAATCGTTGATATTTATGGCTTTTTCAGTAGGGAACGCCGTCCACGGCGTTCCGGGGGATTTGATGTGTTTTCACGGACAGCCGAAATGGCTGTTCCTACGATTTGTTTTTCATTTTTGTAGCGGACGATGCCCGCATCGTCCATTCGCAATGCGAAAAATTATTCGCCCATGGCGAATTGGTTCGTCGGGGACGCCGACCCCTACGGATTTTGCCGTAATATGTGTATACTCATTGGAAAGCCGGGGACGGTGTTCCCAAAATGAGATTGTATTAAAAATGTTATCCGAAATATGCGACAAAATTTGGAAGTTACTAAACCGTCAAAGCATATTCTTTGTGTTACAAAAAGAATAAACCTGTCAATTTTTTCAAAATTATCCGAAAAACAGTAAAATAAATCGAATTTATTTTCCGTATTCTCTTGACTATTCTTAAAATAAAAGATATATTATAAAGGAATAATTATTCAATTAGGAGGAATAATCTGATGAAAGTCTTTATGATCGGCGGAACAGGTCTTCTCGGCTGCGAAGCGGCAAGAATCTTTATCGAAAGAGGCCATGAGGTTAAGAGCGTTGCTCTCCCCCCGCTTCCCGAAGGCGCACCCATCCCCAAGGAAATGGATATTGAGTTCTGCAATATCTATGAAAAGTCGGATGACGAAATCAAAGCCATGATGCAGGGCTACGACTGCTTCGTTTTTGCCGCAGGCATTGACGAAAGAGTTGAATTCCCCGCTCCCGTTTACGACGCTTACTACAAGTATAACATAGCTCCTCTCAAGAGGATTCTTCCCCTCTGCAAAGAGGTCGGAATGAAAAATGCGGTTATTCTCGGCTCATATTTCTCATATCTTGCTAAAGAGCGCCCCGACATGAAGCTCACCGAGAAGCATCCCTACATCAGAAGCCGTATCGAGCAGGAGAACGTTGCTTTCTCCTTTGCCGATGACAACTTCGATGTTGCCGTTCTCGAGCTTCCCTATATCTTCGGCACTCAGCCCGGCAGAAAGCCCGTTTGGGTTATCCTCATTGAGCAGATCAAGATGATGGATAAGCTTCCGTTCACCATGTATCCCGCAGGCGGCACAGCTATGCTGACCGTTCGCCAGGTTGGTCAGGTTATCGTCGGCGCCGCTGAGAAATCAAAGGGCGCAAAGGCATGGCCCATCAGCATGTATAACATGACATGGAAAGAATTCCTCAAGATCGTTTATGCCGCAAGAGGCATGGGCGACAACAGAAAGATCATCAGCGTTGCACCCTGGATGATGCGTATGGGTCTTGGCAAGGTCAAGAAAGAATATGCTGCAAAGGGCATTGAAAGCGGTATCGATGTTGACGGACTTGCCGATATCATGGATGTCAATCTCTTCATTGACAGAAAGTACAGCGAAGAGCTCGGCGCAACTGAGGACGACATCAAAGCTGCAATCACCGATTCAATCAAGGTCAGCCAGGCTTCTTATGACGGCAAGGTTAAACTCCTTGAAATGAAAGGCGAATAATATTATTTCCGCAGTCCGATTCATAAATATGCTTTAAGCTCCGAATTGTTCTGCGGATAATTGGATGTGCATTCCGGGAGCTGTTTTTTGCAACGGCTCCCTTGGCTTTTTCTGTCGCCCGACAACGGTGAAAAAGTGAAAATACGCCGTAATATCAAATTTTCGGCATATTGTGTTCAACTCCCATCACCTTAATTTCAAAATGAGAAAGGAAGGCTTTTCCATGGAAAACAAAACATACCTCGGCAAAAAAGAGCTCTGGATGTTTGCTCTCGGTGCAGGAGGGCAGGGCATGATTTATGCCATGATGTCCAGCTATATCAGCGACTATTATGTAAATGTTCTCCAGCTTCCTCTGATTTTTGTGCTGCTGCTTATGCTGCTTGCAAGAGTCTGGGACGCAATCAACGACCCGCTTATGGGCATCATTGTTGACCGCCGCACCACAAAAAAAGGAAAAATGAAGCCTTACATTCTCTTTGCGGGCATTCCCATTGCGGTTCTGACGGTTCTTATGTATCTCAGCCCCGACCTGCCCAAAAAGCAGTTGATGATTTACACCGCAATCGTTTATGTCGCATGGGGTATGATTTATACCATGGCTGATGTTCCTTTCTGGAGCCTGCCGAATGTTTTAACGCCCGATGCCGCCGAAAGAGGCTCGGTTATTTCGCTCGGAAGAACGGTTAACGGAGTCGGCTCGGCAATTCCCGAGGTTCTTTTCTTCGCCGCAGGCTTTATTCTGCCCGGAATCCTCGGAGTTTCCGACGGTATTGCATATAATAAGACCAAATACCTTGTTATTGCCGTTGCAACCGTTGTTATCGGCACGGTTCTTTATATTAATACCTATTTTAATGTCAAAGAAAGAGTAATAATTCCCGACAAAAAGCCCGTCAAGGGCGAGCCGTCAAGGCTAAGCAGAATTTTCAAATGCAAGCCCCTCATGCTTGTTATCCTCATGGGCATTCTTTCGAGCGGCAGATACATGGTTCAGGCAGCCGCCGTTCATGTTGCCCGTTATGCGTTTTATATCGGTCCGGAACTGACTGCGGATATGTCGGCTCAGACCCGTCTTGAATATATTGACGCCAGCGTTTCGGCTGTCAAAACGATATTCCAGGTCTGCGCAATCGTCGGCATGTTCGGCGCAATGCTGTTCATGCCAAAGCTCATGCAGAAGTTTGACTACAAAAAAATCGTTATCACAACCTGCCTGCTCGGCTTTGTTGCCAGCATGTTCACAACCGTTATCGGCTGGTTCACCGCAAATCTTTATATCTGCATTCCGTTCATTCTCATTTCATGCATTCCGCTCGGCGTTCTGAATGTTATCTCCTACGCTATGATAGGTGACTGCCTTGACTACATGGAGCTGACGACCGGCTACCGTGACAATGCTCTCGGCTCAGCCTGCCAGGGCTTCGTCAACAAGCTCGGCAACGCTTTTGCAACCTGCGGAATCGTTCTGATGTATATGTTCATCGGCATCAAGCCCGAAAACATGCTTTCATCCGACTTCATCATGGCGGCAACGGATCTGACAAGAACTCAGAACTTTGCAATGTTCTCCCTTGTTTCAATCGTTCCCGGCGTCAGCCTGTTGCTCTGCTCCATTCCGATGTTCTTCTATAAGATTTCGGGCAAGGAAAAGGCAGATATGCTTGAAAAGCTTCAGGCAAAGCGTGAAGAAGAAGGCATTCTGATTGAAAAATAAGACCAGGCCGGAAGGCACGGTCATTATTATAAAAACTATAGAAAAAGGTGAATTCCCTTGTCCCCGAAAAAAGATTTAAGAAATGTTGCTATCATCGCTCATGTTGACCACGGCAAAACCACTCTCGTTGACGAAATGCTCAAGCAAAGCGGAACCTTCCGTGAAAACGAGCAGGTTGCCGACAGAGTTATGGACTCCAACGACCTTGAGCGTGAAAGAGGAATTACAATTCTCTCCAAAAACACCTCAATTCATTACAGAGGCACGAAAATCAATATCGTTGACACCCCGGGTCACGCCGATTTCGGCGGCGAGGTTGAGCGCATACTGATGATGGTTGACGGCGTTCTTCTGCTCGTTGATGCCTTTGAGGGCTGTATGCCTCAGACGAGATTTGTTCTGAAAAAGGCGCTTAACCTGAAGAAAAAGGTTCTTGTTGTCATCAATAAAATCGACCGCCCGAACGCCCGCCCCGCAGAGGTTGTTGACGAGGTTCTCGACCTGTTCATCGACCTTGGCGCAGAGGAAGATCAGCTTGATTTTCCCGTTGTTTACGCAAGCGCAAAGGACGGATATTCGAGCCTTGACCCCGAAAGCCGCAGCGGCGATATGCAGCCGCTTTTCGACGCTGTTCTTGAGCATATCGACCCGCCCGAGGGCGACCCCGATGAGCCGCTTCAGGTTCTGTTTTCAAGCCTTGATTATGATGATTATGTCGGCAGAATCGGCGTTGGCAGAGTTGAAAGAGGCAGAATTAAAAAGGGTCAGCAGATTGTTCTGTGCAAAACCGACGGAACACGGCAGAATGTTCATGTTTCAAGGCTTTATCAGTTTGAGGGTCTGCGCCGTGTTGAGTGCGACGAGGCCGAAGCGGGCGATATAATCTGCGTTTCCGGCATTGAGGGAATCAATATCGGCGAAACCGCATGCGACCCCGAAAATGTTGAGGCTCTGCCGTTCATCAAGATTGACGAGCCGACAATTTCAATGAATTTTATCGTCAATAACAGCCCGTTTGCAGGCAGAGAGGGCAAATTCGTCACTTCAAGAAACCTGCGTGACAGGCTTTTCAAGGAAGTTGAAACAAATGTCAGCATGAGGGTTGAAGAAACCGATTCAACAGATACTTTCAAGGTTTCGGGCAGAGGCGAGCTTCATCTTTCAATTCTTATCGAAACAATGCGCCGTCAGGGCTATGAATTCCAGGTTTCACGCCCGAAGGTTATTTATAAAGAAAAAGACGGTCAGCTTCTCGAACCCATGGAACTGCTTATCGTTGAGGTTCCCGAGCAGTATGTCGGCGCAGTAATCGAAAAATTGGGCGCCCGCAAGGGTGAGCTTGAAAATATGGGCTCCCGTGAGGGCGGTTCAACCCATCTTGAATTCAAAATCCCGTCAAGAGGTCTTATCGGCTACCGCTCCGAGTTTATGACCGACACCAACGGCAACGGCATAATGAATCAGCTCTTTGACGGCTACGCTCCCTATAAAGGTGATATTCAGACCCGTGAAAGAGGCTCAATCGTTGCTCACGAAACGGGAGTCAGCAGCGCATACGGTCTTTTCAACACTCAGGACAGAGGCCGCCTGTTCATTCCCGCAGGTGTTGAGGTCTATGAGGGCATGATAGTCGGCGAATGCGCCAAGAATGAAGATATCGTCTGCAATGTCTGCAAGCAGAAGCACCTGACCAACACCCGTGCTTCAGGCTCGGATGATGCTCTCCGCCTTGTTCCTCACAGCGTTTTGAGCCTTGAACAGTGCATGGAATTTATCAAGGATGATGAACTGCTTGAGGTCACTCCGACCTCGCTCAGACTTCGCAAGCGCATTCTTTCAAAGGAACAGCGCATGAAAATGCAATTCAGGAAAAATTAATTAAGAGGTATAAATGGGTTCCGAAACGAAAAAGGCCGTCACTCTCGGCAGTTTTGACGGCCTGCACAGAGGACATATGTCGGTTATAGCCTGCGCTTTTGATTTGCAAAAAAAGTGCGGGCTTTCTCCGCTTACGCTTCTTTTCGATTCTCACCCTATGCTCACGATAATGAACGATGCCCCCGCAAAGATTATGCAGGATGAAATCCGTGATGAGCTTCTTGCCGAAATCGGAGTTGAAAAGCATATTATTTCATTCAAAGAAATAAAAGATATGTCATGCCGTGAGTTTTTTGAGAAAATTCTCATTGGACGGCTGAATGCGGGCGGCGTTTGCTGCGGCTGGAACTACCGTTTCGGCAAGGGCAACGAGGGCGGATGCAATGTTCTGAGCAAGCTTTGCGCCGAGTACGGGTTGGAGCTTGAAATTGCCCCTCCTATTGATTTTGACGGAAGCCCCATCAGCTCAACGAGAATCCGCAGAGCGATTGAAAGCGGAGACATTCCGCTTGCCAATTCCATGCTAGGCAGAGAATTTCGCTATCGGTTGATTGTTTCCGACGGCGACCACAGAGGTCGGCTCATGGGCGCTCCGACGATAAATCAGCACTTTGAACCCGGCTTCATTCATCCGAAAAGGGGCGTTTACGCTTCAATGACGGTGCTTGACGGCAAAATTTATCCGTCGGTTACCAATATCGGTCTGCGCCCGTCGTTTGAAAATGAGGATTACCGAAGCGAAACCTGCATTCTCGGCTTTGAAGGCGATCTTTACGGGCAAACGGTCGAGGTCAGGCTTTTGCAGTTTATCCGAAGCGAAATTCGCTTTGATTCAATGGAAGATCTCGGCAAACAGATAAGATCCGATGCCGAAAAATCAAAAGAAATATTCAAAAACCGAGGTGAGAGCGGAAATGTATGATAATTGGGAACAGCTCAAAAGCGACTGTATGCAATGCAGAAAATGCGGACTTTGCGAAACGAGAACGAATCTTGTTTTCGGAGTCGGCAATGAAAACGCCGAGGTAATGTTTGTCGGCGAAGGACCGGGCGAAAACGAGG
>JBJEQC010000236.1:32513-38782 GCA_051881555.1 Acutalibacteraceae bacterium | reverse complement strand
AATCAAATGATTATTTACATCCCGAACACCCGAAAATGCTTTCCTTGAGTTTACATCCCGTCGGGGTAGCGGCGCAGCCGCCCAGGGCGGTTTCACGAAGCTCGACGGGCATTCTTCTTCCGACACGGTGTTAATTTTATATTTGTATCATTGAGAAGACGGAACGCCGAGGACGGCGTTCCCTACGGAAAAATCGTTATTTTTCAACATATTCGGCATAACAAACAGTCATAGGCGATTTGCAGAAAGCGGGCGACCACACAGGGTCGCCCCTACCGGCATATGCCTCAGGCACGCTTCATTCTTCATTTGTTTTCAAGCGGGAGAACGCAGTTCTCCCCTACGATGTTGCCGATAGTTTCTGCTGATTAACGGACAGCCGCAAGGGCTGTCCCTACGACTTTTTATTTGCATCCTGTGCACCCGAAAATGTTTTCCTTGAGTTTACAGCCCGTCGGGGTGGCGGCACAGCCGCCAAGGGCGGTTTCACGAAGCTCGACGGGCATTCTTCTGCCGACACGGTACATGGCTTCAACCATTTCGGAAAACGGAACGGCGGATTTTATGCCGCTCAAAGCCGTTTCGGCGCTCGTGAGGGCGTTTGCCGCACCGGCAGCGTTCCGGCTCTGGCACGGGGCTTCAACAAGCCCTGCTATCGGGTCGCAGACAAGACCGAGCATGTTGCCTATCGCAATCGCCGCCGCATCAAGGCATTGCCCGGGCGTGCCGCCCATCATCTGAACCGCCGCAGCCGCCGCCATTGCCGAAGCCGCACCGACTTCCGCCTGACAGCCTGCCTCTGCTCCCGAAACCGAGGCGTTTTTCATCATCAGATATCCGACTCCGCCTGCGGCAAACAAGCCGTCAAGAACTGTTTCATCGGAAAGTCCGAATTCTTCTTCAAGCGCAAAAAGCACGGCGGGAAGAACACCCGATGAGCCTGCCGTCGGAGCGGCAACGATAACGCCCATTGAAGCGTTGACTTCAAGCACGGCCTGAGAATAGATAAGCGCTTTTGAGAGCACTCCGCCGCAGATTGATTTGCCTGCGGCTCTTCTTTTTTCGAGCTTTTCCGCTTCGCCGCCTATCATTCCTCCGATTGATTTTACCGGCTTTTTAAGCGGCTCATGGGCTGAATGCCGCATTATTCCAAGAGATTTTTTCATTCGTGCTTCAACCTCCGGAAGCGGCATTTCGCCGTCCGTGCTTTCACGGATTTTCATTATTTCGGCTATTGTTTTATTCTCTTTTTCGCATAATCCGAGCAGTTCCTCGGCAGTATTAAAATCCATATTCTCCCCCTTATCTGCGAATCATCATCGTATCGGTTATCGCCGCATCTTTTTTGATTTCGGCAACGATATCATCTTTTATTTCTTCATCGGATTCAATTATTGTGTAGGCAACGCCGCCCTTGGATTCACGGTAAACCCTCAGAAAAGCAATGTTGACATTGCATTCGCTCAGAGCCGTCGTTATGCCCGCAACAACGCCCGGATGGTCTCTGTGAACAACTATCAAAGCGTGGTATTCGCCGGTGAAAAGCACCTTAACGCCGTTAATCCTTGTCAGTCTGACTTTTCCGCCGCCTATGGATTCTCCTCTGACGGTTATCCTGCGCCCCGTTTCGCTTTCAAGCTCAATATCAACCGTGTTCGGGTGAACATCGGTTTCAAGCGTATCTGCGGAAAACGAAAAATCAATTCCCGCCTTTTCGGCAAGCTCAAAAGAATCCCTGATTCTGATATCGTCGGTTTCAAAGCCGAGGATTCCGCCGAGCAAAGCTCTGTCGGTTCCGTGACCCTTATACGTGCGTGCAAACGAGCCGTAAAGAGTGAAACGAACCTTTTTTATTTTTTCATTCATCATTTTGCCCGCAAGCCTTGCTATTGACGCCGCTCCTGCGGTGTGTGAGCTTGAAGGGCCGACCATATCAGGGCCTATTACTTCAAAAATGCTGATAAACGCCATCGATTTTCTCCTATCCGTGCTGTTTGATTCAATTATATTTTAATCCCGTCGCATTGTCAATAAACATTAAGTAAGTTCGGCATATAATGACTGCGGAGGTGAAATTATGCCAAAAATATATTTAAGCCCGTCAACTCAGGAATACAATATCACTTTTTCGGGCAACAGCGAAGAATATTACATGAATCTTATCGCTGACGCAATGATTCCTTATCTCAGGGCAAGCGGAATCGGATACGGAAGAAACACACCCGATATGACCGCCCTTACCTCGGCGGAGCAGGCAAACGCAGACGACTACGACTTTTATCTTGCCATTCATTCCAACGCTTCTCCCCCGCCGCTTGAGGGCAAAGTCAGAGGCGCAGAGGTCTATTATTATCCCTCGGAAAAGGAAAATTACGAAACGGCAACGCTGTTTGCGAACAATTATAAGGAAATATATCCCCTGCCCGATTTCGTAAAAACCGTTCCGCTTGAAACGCTCATTGAGCTGAA
Source organism: Acutalibacteraceae bacterium (assembly GCA_051881555.1). Taxonomy (GTDB): domain Bacteria; phylum Bacillota; class Clostridia; order Oscillospirales; family Acutalibacteraceae; genus CAG-177. Next base: position 36,313 of record JBJEQC010000236.1, on the reverse strand, counting down.
CAAAACGAGAATGCCCGCTATTCTGTTTGAGGTTGCATATCACGACAATCCGCAGGATTTTGAATGGATGTCAAGAAATATCAATGAAATCGCTAAAAATCTTGCTCTTTCCGTTGCCGATTATTTCGGAGTTCCGTTCATTGAGCCTACGGTTTCGGTCATGGGGATAGTATCGGTAAGCTCGGGAAATCTTAATGTCAGAAGCGGGCCGAGCATTAACACGGATATTGTCGGCAAGCTGCAAAACGGAGATACCGTTGAGGTTCTTGAAAATGAAAACGATTGGTTCAAAATCCGCTCGGACGGTCTGTCAGGCTATGTCAGCTCAAGATTCATCAAAGCGTTGTAATTTTCATTAAAATACGGTATTATTCCACAACATCTTTGGATATTTTGCAGAATTACCCCAAAATATAAAAAAAGCCTTGATTTTTAACAAACTGTAAACTATAATGTATTTATATTTGTTAAATTACTTTTTCGGATGTGATTGAAGTGGAGCTTTTAAAGAAAAGGATTCTCGAAGAGGGCAAAACAATCGGCTCTGATGTTGTTAAAGTTGATATGTTTCTCAATCATCAGATAGATGTGGAGCTTCTCTGCGAAATCGGCAAAGAGTTCCACAGGCTTTTTGCAGCCTCAAACATCAATAAAATCGTTACCATAGAAGCATCGGGCATAGGAATTGCGTGCATTGCCGCACAGTATTTTTCTGTGCCTGTTGTTTTTGCCAAAAAGGGCGCAAACCGAAATGTCGGCGACAATATATATAAAGCCGATGTCTATTCATTCACCAAGGGCGTCACAACCACCATCGGCATTTCAAAGGATTACCTCGGCCCCGACGACCGTGTTCTGATTATTGATGATTTCATGGCAAACGGCAAAGCCGTTCACGGCTTAATCAACATCATCAATCAGGCGGGCGCAACGGTTGAAGGCATCGGAATCGTTATTGAAAAAGGCTTTCAGCCCGGCGGCGACGCTCTGCGTTCGCTCGGCTACAGGGTTGAATCTCTGGCAGTTATTAAATCCATTGACAACGGAAAAATTGTCTTTGGTAATTAATAAATTATTTTTTGGAGGTAAAACAAAATGAAGAAGTTCACAAAGATCCTCGCAATTCTTCTCGCTCTCGCTTTCGTTTTCAGCTTTGCCGCTTGCGGAAATAAGACCGGTGACGACGGCGAGACAACCGCTCCCACATCAGACGCCGCTTCCGATGTTAAGGCTGACTATTCAAACATCAAGTTCGGTCTTATCTGCCTTCACGACGAGAACTCAACTTATGATAACAACTTCATAAGCGCTCTCAAGGAAGTTCAGCAGGAGCTCGGTCTTTCTGATGATCAGGTTCTCATCAAGACAAACATCCCCGAAACAGACGCTTGCCTTAACGCTGCCGAAGAGCTTATCGACGAAGGATGCAACATCATCTTCGCTGACTCATTCGGTCACGAAACCTACATTCTTCAGGCTGCTCAGGAGAATCCCGACGTTCAGTTCTGCCATGCAACAGGCACACATGCACACGACGCAGGCGTTGCCAATTTCCACAATGCATTTGCTTCAATCTATGAAGGCAGATATCTTGCCGGTGTTGCCGCAGGTCTCAAGATTCAGGAAATGATCGACGCAGGCACAATCACTGCCGATCAGGCAAAGCTCGGTTATGTCGGCGCTTTCCCCTATGCAGAGGTTAAATCAGGCTACACTTCATTCTTCCTTGGCGTTCGCTCAATCGTTGAGTCAGCTACAATGGAAGTTGTTTACACAAACTCATGGTTTGACATCGCTCTCGAAAGAGAAGCCGCTCTCAAGCTTATCAATGACGGTTGCGTTCTTATCAGCCAGCATGCTGACTCAGAAGGCGCTCCCAAGGCTTGCGAAGAGAAGAACATTCCCAACGTTGCTTACAACATCAACACTGCAAGCATCGCTCCCAACACTGCTCTTGTTTCATCAAGAATCAACTGGGCTCCCTACTACAAGCTTGTTATCAATGCAGTAGCTAAGGGCGAAAGCTTCGATAACGACTGGACAGGCGATATCGCTACAGGTTCGGTTGAACTGCTTGAGCTCAACGACGCTGTTGCCGCAGAAGGCACTCAGGCAAAGCTTGACGAAGTTAAGGCTCAGTTTGAAGCAGGCACTCTCCATGTATTCGATACAAGCACATTCACCGTTGGCGGAAAGACTCTTGACACTTATCTTGCCGATGTTAATGATGACGGCACATTCACAGGTGAAACCGAGGCTGTTTCTGACGGTTACTTCCATGAAAGTGAATATCGTTCAGCTCCCTATTTCGATATTCTTATCGACGGTATAACAGAAGTTTAATTGCTTTATCAAAGGGGCGAAGCGCTTTTGCTTCGCCCCGAATATTTGTTTTATTAGTTGAAAAGAGCGCATAGCAATATGCGTTGTTTTCAGAAAATAAGACGGAGGTAAACGCATGGGAACTCCCGCTATTGAATTAAGAAACATCACCAAAAGCTTCGGTTCCGTAGTTGCCAACAAAGATATCAATCTCGTTGTCAACAAGGGCGAGATTCTTTCACTTCTCGGTGAAAACGGAAGCGGCAAAACGACATTGATGAATATGATTTCCGGTATCTATTATCCCGATGCCGGTCAGATTTTTATTGATGGAAAAGAAGTCGTTATCAAATCCCCTAAAGATGCTTTTGAGCATAAAATCGGCATGATTCATCAGCATTTCAAGCTTGTTGATATTTTCAGCGCAACCGAAAATATTGTTCTCGGTCTTAAAGAAGAAAAGTTCAATATCAAGAATTCGGCTGAGCAGATTAAAAAAATCAGTGAGCAATACGGCTTTGAAATCGACCCGACAAGAAAAATATATGAAATGTCCGTTTCTGAAAAGCAGACCGTTGAAATTATCAAGGTGCTCTACAGAGGCGCCGATATTCTGATTCTGGACGAGCCCACCGCCGTTCTCACTCCGCAGGAAACGGAAAAGCTGTTTAATATTCTGCGCAGAATGCGTGACGACGGCAAGTCAATTATCATTATTACTCATAAGCTCCATGAGGTTCTTGCGCTCTCCGATAAGGTTGCGGTGCTCCGCAAAGGAGAATATATCGGCACGGTCAATACTGCTGAAACAAACGAATCCGAGCTTACCGAAATGATGGTCGGCAAAAAAATCAGCCTGAATATTGACAGAAGCGATCCTGTTAATCCTCTGGAAAGGCTTTCGGTTAAAAATCTTAACTGCACAAACCTTGAAGGAACAAAGGTTCTTAATAATGTAACATTTACTGCATATTCAGGCGAGATTCTCGGCGTTGCAGGCATTGCAGGCAGCGGTCAGAAAGAGCTTCTCGAAGCAATAGCAGGTCTTCAGAAGCTTGACAGCGGTGAGATTATCTATAACAACCCGAGCACCAATTCAACCGATAATCTGAGAGATAAAACTCCGACACAAATCAGAGAGCTTGGCGTCAGGCTTTCATTCGTGCCCGAGGACAGACTCGGCATGGGTCTTGTCGGCAATATGGATATCGTTGATAATATGATGCTCAGAAGCTACAAGAAGGGTCATTCGTTTTTCCTTGAAAGAAAGAATCCGAAATCTCTCGCCGAAAAAGTCATTGAAGAGCTGGAGGTTGTAACGCCCAGCGCTTCAACTCCCGTCCGCAGACTTTCGGGCGGCAATGTTCAGAAGGTGCTTGTCGGCAGAGAAATAGCTGCTGCTCCGACGGTTCTTATGGCGGCATATCCCGTCAGAGGTCTTGACATAAACTCGTCTTATCTGATTTATAATCTTCTCA
>JBJEQC010000236.1:0-32413 GCA_051881555.1 Acutalibacteraceae bacterium | reverse complement strand
TATCCCGTCAGAGGTCTTGACATAAACTCGTCTTATCTGATTTATAATCTTCTCAATGAGCAAAAAGAAAAGGGCGTTGCCGTCATTTTTGTCGGTGAAGACCTTGACGTATTGATTGAGCTGTGCGATAAAATTGTTGTTATGAGCTCAGGCTCGGTATCGGGTATTGTTGACGCAAGAACAGCGACCAAAGAAGAAATCGGTCTGTTGATGACCAAAAAAGCGGAAGGAGGACGCAATGATGAGTGATTCAAATTCAAAAGTCCGTGAGCCCCTCTTTCACATCGTAAAGCGTTCAAAGGACGCTTTGCCGACTTGGAAATCATGGCTTATCCGAGGAATTGCAATATTATTCTCTCTCCTTGTCTGCTCATTGATTATCGTTTTGCTGACCGATCAGAATCCTCTTGATGTTTTCGGAGCGTTGATTAAAGGCAGCTTCGGCTCAAAAAGGAAGTTCTGGAATTTGCTTCAGAGCCTTGCGATGCTGCTGTGTATTTCTCTTGCCGTAACGCCTGCATTCAAAATGAAATTCTGGAATCTCGGCGCAGAAGGTCAGGTTCTTATCGGCGCTCTTTGCAGCATGGTGCTGATGTTTGAAGTCGGAGACAGAATTCCGAATTTTCTTCTCATTGCGGCAATGCTTGTTGCATCGCTCGTCGGCGGTATCGTATGGGGTCTTATTCCTGCGGTATTCAAAGCAAAATGGAACACAAACGAAAGCCTGTTCACTCTGATGATGAACTACATTGCCATTCAGCTTGTTTCCTTTGCAATCATGGTTTGGGTTCCCAGCGGTTCAAGCGTTATGGGTCTTGTTAATTCATCAACCCGTGCAGGCTGGATTCCCGAGCTGTTCGGTCAGAAATACCTTGTAAATATTCTTGTCGTTGCCGTTCTAACGGTTTGTATGTTCATTTATCTCAAATACAGCAAACACGGCTATGAAATCAGCGTTGTCGGCGAGAGCGAAAACACGGCAAAATATATCGGCATTAATGTCAAGAAGGTAATCATCCGCACAATGATTCTCTCCGGCGCTCTTTGCGGCCTTGCGGGATTTCTTCTTGTTGCAGGCACTAACCACACCATTTCAAAAGATCTTGCAGGCGGAAACGGCTTCACGGCAATCATGGTTTCTTGGCTTGCAAAATTCAATCCGATAGTAATGGTTGTCACATCGTTCCTGATTGCGTTTCTTCAAAGAGGAGCGGGTGAAATTGCAACCAACTTCAACCTTAACACAAGCATCGCCGATATCCTTACGGGCATAATAATATTCTTTATTATCGGCAGTGAGTTCTTCCTCAATTATCAGATTAAAACCACAAAGTCAAAAAAGGAGGATAAATAATAATGATTGCAACAATAGCTTCATTTATTACGGCTGCGATTATTCAAGGCATCCCTCTTCTTTACGGCTCGGTTGGTGAGATAATCACTGAGAAATCAGGCAACCTCAATCTCGGTATTCCGGGAATTATGTATGTCGGCGGTATTTCAGGCATTATCGGCGGTTATATCTATGAGCACAGCGTTGAAACAACCAACCCGATACTCTGCATTATAATTTCGCTTTGTGCGTCATTGATAGGCTCGGCGCTTATGTCTCTCATCTACGCATTTCTTACCCAGACGCTTAAAGCAAATCAGAATGTTACGGGCCTTGCGCTGACAACATTCGGCGTTGGTATCGGTAACTTCTTCGGCGGCTCTTTGCTTAAGCTTTTCAATGAAACAGGCTCGATTTCGCTTCTCGCAACAGGCAGAGCATATAAAGCTTCTCTCCCATTTGCCTCAAAGCTCGGACTTTTCGGCGAAACATTCCTTTCATTCGGTTTTCTTGCATATCTGGCAATCATAATTGCAATCATAACATCATATATTCTTAACAAGACAAGAGTCGGCCTTAACCTCAGAGCTATAGGCGAAAACCCCGCAACGGCTGACGCCGCAGGCATAAATGTTACAAGATACAAATATCTTTCAACCGTTATCGGCGGCATGATTGCAGGTCTCGGCGGTCTTTACTTCGTAATGGATTACACTGCGGGAGCATGGACAAATAACGGCTTCGGCGACAGAGGCTGGCTTGCAATAGCAATTGTAATATTCGCTCTCTGGAAGCCGAAATCGGCAATTTTCAGTTCATTTATTTTCGGCGGTCTTTACATTATCTGCGTTTATATTCCCGGGCTTTCGTCAAGCGCAAAAGAGCTGATTAAAATGCTTCCTTATCTTGTTACGATTCTTGTTCTGATTTTCATCAGCGCAAGAAACAAGAAAGAGCATCAGCCGCCGCAGAGTCTTGGTCTGACCTACTTCAGAGAAGAAAGATAAATCCACCAAATTTCAAATTTCACAATAAAAAATTCAGGCTTGTGTCGGGTTATCCGATACAAGCCTTGTCTTTTTGATATGAGATAATCATTCAATAAAACGGGATTTGACGAGTTTTTACTCCCTCAGAGCCTATGGCTCAGCTTTCTCGGCTGCCGCCTCGGTCGGTGCTTCTGAGCATACGCTCAGAGGTTGCCACCGGCAACCCGAACCCTCAGGAGGGAGGCTAAAAATACAACCATTTTGCGGAGCAATGAAACTTCTTTTTTTCTCCTCCTGTTAAACCTTTCCGCAACTAAAAAATGAAATGTTAAAAATTATAAATCTCGATAAAAATATTGCATTTTTTTACAGTATATGGTACAATTTTTTTATCTTGAATACAGGAGGCACAGTGATGAAAATTTCAAAGAAACTTTATTATCTTATCCCGGCGTTATTTATGCTTCTGAGCATTCTGCCGGTAACCGTTCTGGCGGTTGATTATGATGCGGAATACAATCTGAACGCAGGCTTTGTTACGATTGACGCCGAAGGAACTTACCGCATTTATCAGTCGGACATCAAAGAGTCGAGCACCATAGTCGAAGAGTCGAGCAGCGTGGTTTGGGAAACTACGATGGAAGCGCCTTTGCCGGACGAGGAACCCTATTTCATTCCGGATTCCCCCTATTATTCAGCCTCAGGCAGTGTAACCTCAAACACGATAACCGTCAACTGCAACTGCACTATTTACCTCGACGGCGTGAACATTCTTGTTCCCTCTCCGAGCAACACGGGCGATTACAGCAAGCCCAATCCGTTCAACATCAACGGTCCTTACAAGGTAACCGTTTATCTTGTTGACGGCAGCGTTAACACTCTGGCTTCTGCCGAGGGTTATTACGATTCCGATACTTTTGAGAACGATACCCGTCTGCGCTGCGGAAGCGGCAGAGCGGCTATCGGCGTTCCTGCCGGAGCGGAGCTTATCATCAACGGCAGCGACGGCATATTGAACGCTTACGGAGCTAACGGACATAATATAAGTGCAGCTAATGCATGGGCAGGCGGCGGAGCCGGAATCGGCGGCGACGGAGCTTGGGCAAACGGTAGTAGTTCAAATGCCGAAGCGTCGGGAAAAGTAACGGTTAACGGCGGCGTTATAAATGCCGTCGGCGGCGACAACAAAGGCTATTGGGGCGGCGGCGGAGCCGGAATCGGCGGAGGCGGCGGAAAATACAACAAAGTCCCCGGCGGTTCGAGCGACAGCATCATCATCAACGGCGGCACGGTTAATGCAACCGGCGGTTGCGATATCAACGGAAGCAACAAACGCAACGGCAACGCTCTCGGCTCGGGCGCAACGGGTGTCGGCTCGGGAGATCCCGATTATGCGGCAACTGCTCCCATTGAGATTAACGGCGGCACGGTAACAATAAACCGTTTCCAGAAAAACAATGCAAACGAGACAATAACCGTCGGCGAAGACGGAACTCTGATTATCAGCAGTGACACAGATAACAAAATCATCGGCGAGGTAATTAATTACGGCAGAATTTTGTGCTATTCGCACTCAATCAAGGCTGTTGAAGCAAAAGAACCGACCTGCACCGAGGACGGAAATATTGCTCATTACCAATGCAATGTCTGCAAAAAGCTCTTTGCAGATGAAGAAGGGGAAACCGAATTAACCGCTGAAGATGTGGTTATTCCCGCAAGCCACAGCCTTGAATATGTCGAACGCAAAGAAGCAACTTGCACCGAGGACGGAAATATTGCACATTGGAAATGCTCCGTCTGCGACAAGCTCTTTGCAGATGAAGAAGCAACAACCGAATTAACACTTGAGGATGTGGTTATTTCCACAAGCCACAGCCTTGAAAAGGTTGAACGCAACGAACCGACCTGCACCGAGGACGGAAATATTGCACATTGGAAATGCTCCGTCTGCGACAAGCTCTTTGCAGATGAAGAGGGGACAACCGAATTAACCGCTGAAGATGTGGTTATTACCGCAAACGGTCACAGCCTTGATAAAACCGACCGCAAAGAAGCAACCTGCACCGAGGACGGCAATATCGAATACTACACCTGCGCCGTCTGCAACAGAATCTTTGAAGATGAAAAAGCGACAACCGAAATAACACTTGAAGATACGGTTATTACCGCAAGCGGTCACGATTATGACAGCGTTGTTACTCCTCCGACCTGCACCGAATCGGGTTACACAACCCACACCTGCGCAAACTGCGGCGACAGCTATGTTGACAGCGAGGTTCCCGCAACGGGTCACAGCTACAAGGACGGAAGATGCGTAAACTGCGGCTCAGACGATCCCGCAACCATCGGAGGACCCGAAGAAACGGAATGCACATGCATCTTCTGCTCAATCGGCAGATGGCTCAAGGCTTTCGTTAACAGCTGCAAAATCTGGCTGACTGAAGCTCCCGTTTCAATCGGCAAATGGTTTGTCGGAGTGTTCAACAGCATCGCTTCGGCAATAAAATAATTCAATTGTTTCCGGAATATAATAATTTGTTTATTTCGGAAATAAATAATTGATTGTTTCGGAAATAAAAATGATTTGAATTGCATAACCGCCCGCCGGGTTAATCCCTGCGGGCGGCTTTTTCGTAGGGAACGCTGTCCTCAGCGTTCCGATTCGCCACAGGCGAATAATTTGGGTAAATATTATAATAAATTCAAAACGGCGGGAGCAAGCCCCCGCCCTACCTTGAATACAGCAAAATTTATTATTTCTACATTTGGATGATGTGGGCATCGTCCGCTACAAATTATCAATTCAATAAAAAATCGTAGGGACAACCCTTGCGGTTGTCCGTGAAAACATATCAAATCCCACGGAACGCCGAGGACGGCGTTCCCTACCTAACCTGTTATTAAATCTGAATAATCCGGCTGTTCCGTGAAAATAGCAGAAATCATTGGCAACACGGTAGGGGCGAACTGTGTTCGCCCGCTTGAAAAAATGAAGAAATGAAGTGTGCCTGCGGCACATTCCGGTAGGGGCGACCCTGCGTGGTCGCCCGTGTTTCGCAAAAGTGATGTTTGCTTCGCAAATTATGGATAGGCTCCGCCTATGACCGATTGTAATTGCTCCGCAAAATGTTTCCTGAACGGGTAGGGCGGGGGCTTGCTCCCGTCGTTTTTTTGTTCACGCAGAATCATTGAAATTTATGGCTTTTTCGGTAGGGAACGCTGTCCTCAGCGTTCCGATTCGCCACAGGCGAATAATGAAATGTTTTTCCTTGGGACGATGTGGGCATCGTCCCCTACAAATTGAAAAACAAACCGTAGCCTTGCGGCTGTCCGTGAAAACACATCAAACAAAAAGAAACGCCGGCGTTCCGCACCTCATCCGTCACTACGAGATACCTTATCCTCAAGGACAAGGCAAATAAAGCCATTCAATAATAAAAATCAATCCGCACACGGCATTGAACCGTGTGCGGATTTGCTGATTTCTTATTCTTTTTTATGCTTTCTTTGCGGCTTTTTTGGCGATTGCTTTTTCAATAAGCCCCAAGACATATTTAGCAATGAAATAGCCGATGATGCCGTAGATTATGCCGACAGCTGCGCCTGCAAGCACATCCGTGCAGAAATGAACATGAACATAAATTCTTGAGAAACCGATAATTGCGGCAAGAATAAATGCGGGTACGCTGACTTTCCATTTTTTTGATGCGAGAGTTGCCGCCATGGCAGCTGCAAAGCTTGACGATGTGTGACCCGAGGGGAAAGAGAAGCTTCTGTGAATTTCCTCAATATACGGGAATTCATAGGTCGCAAGCCATTTTTGAGCAAGCTCAGGATATGCGGCAAGATTTTCTTTGCATTTTTCAACAAGGATTTCATAATTTTTATGTATTTCGGTCAATCCGTTATATTCGTTCGGTATCATTTCCTTATCTATCATTGCCAGATCGAAGAAGAAATAGGGTCTGGGGCGAGCGATAAGGGGCTTGAGAATGTAGTTGTTAATAACAAGCATTATGCCGAGGCCGAAAAGCATCGCAAGACCGACTTTGCGTGTTTTCTTGGGGATAAGAAGAATCACTGCAAGGAGAGGGAAAAACCAGCCGTCGCCAAGCGTAGTAATAAACTGCATAATCGGGTTGAGCCAGTCTGCCCAGACATGGTTTGCAACAAACTGAAATACCGAAAGGTCAAAATTAAGTATTGCTTCCAAAAAAACATCAATCCTTTCACATGCTGAATTTTTTGATCGGTGAGCGTATGAGGCTTCCGTAAGCTTTTTTATATTATCGCTTTTATTGCGAAAAAAAGCAAGAGTAAATATAAAGATTTTTAGCTTTTTTACTTTTTTGTGCACAAAATAATTCAAAGTGAGGTGAGATTCATGGCAAAATTTTTCAGCGAAAACAAAGAAATCAGAGATGAATTTGACAAGCTTCCGCTTGCGGTCAAAAACGCAATTATCGAATCAGGGGTCGAGATAACCTCTGTCGAACAGCTCAGAAAAGCGGCTCAAAGCATAGAAGATAATATGTGATTGAGCTATTGCAATCGGGGCTGTCTTAGGGTATAATATATTGTGATTAAATATGACTGCGAGGATATAAGCTTGAAAACTGAGATAGTTGATATAAATAACGCCGCCGAGCTTGACGCATTCAGCGAAACCCATCCGAACGGCCATTTTCTCCAGACCTCTCTCTGGGGCAGGGTCAAGGACGATTGGAAATGGTTCGGCGTTATTTGCAGAAATGACTGTGGAGAAATCACGGGCACTCTTGCGGTGCTGCTCCGCAGAATATCGAAGCTGCCTTATCACATGATGTATGCCCCGAGAGGCCCCGTCTGCGATTTTGACGATAAAGAAACCTTTTCGGCTCTGATTGAAGCCGCAAAGGCTGAGGGCAAAAAGTATAACGCCTATGAGCTGAAAATTGATAAAGATGTTCCCGCCGATAATGACGAATACAGGGCAATGGCGGTTGCAGAGGGCTTTAAGCTGAAAGGTGCGACTGTCAATTTTGAGGATTTTCAATGCCGCTGTGTTATCAGAATTCATATTAACGGCAGGAGCGAGGACGAGATTTTTGCGTCGTTTCATTCTGACCACCGCCGAAAGATAAGAATTGCAATCAAAAACGGCGTTGAAATTAAAATTCACGGGAGCGAAAAAGCTGATGTCTTTTATTCGCTGATGAAAGAAACCTGCGAAAGAGACGGCTTTGAACTGCGTTCGGCAAAGTATTTTGCAAAAATTCTTGACTGCTTCGGCGACAGGGCAAGGCTCTATATGGCTTATTATGAGGGAGAGCCGATTGCGGGCGCAATTTCCGTTCTGTGGGGCGACAAGGTGTGGTATTTCTACGGCGCATCGTCAAACTCCAACAGAAAGGTTATGCCGAATTATCTGCTTCAATGGGAAATGATAAAATGGGCAATCGAAAGCGGCTGTCGGATTTATGATTTCAGAGGCGTTGCGGGCGTTATCGATGAGAGCAACCCGCTTTTCGGCCTTTACCGATTCAAGCACCGTTTCGGCGGAGACTATGTTGAATTTATGGGCGAAATGGATTTGATTGTTAAGCCTGCGGCGGCAAAAATTGTTGCGGCTTCGCAGGAAATACTAAAGAAACTCAGATAATCAAGGAGGAAAAATTATGATAAATGTTACCGTTTGGAACGAAGGCGTTCACGAAAAAACAAGCAACGAGGTTGCGGGAGTATATCCTGCGGGTATTCACGGCTGCATCAAAAATTTTCTTTCAACCCAGGAGGATATGCGTGTTCGCACGGCAACTCTTGCTCAGCGTAAATGCGGGCTTTCAGATGAGGTCCTTGATTCAACGGATGTTCTCATCTGGTGGGGTCATATGGCTCATGAAAAAGTGCCCGACAAGATAGTTGAAAAGATACATAGCCGTGTGCTTGCGGGCATGGGGCTGATTGTTCTTCATTCGGGTCATCATTCAAAGATATTCAAAAAGCTTATGGGCACGACCTGCAATCTCCGCTGGCGTGACGGCGACAGAGAGAGACTCTGGTGCGTTAATCCCGCTCACCCCATCGCTCAGGGAATCCCTGCTCATTTCAGCCTGCCCGTTGAAGAAATGTACGGCGAGAATTTTGATATTCCCGCTCCCGATGAGCTTGTTTTTATCGGCTGGTTCTCGGGAGGCGAGGTTTTCCGCTCGGGCTGCTGTTGGCAGAGAGGCCTCGGCAAGATTTTCTATTTCCAGCCGGGTCACGAAAGCAATCCGACCTTCCATAACGAATATGTTCAGAGAATAATTATAAATGCGGTTCGCTGGGCGGCTCCGCTCACTCCTCCCGTTGAACCGATTCCCTGCATGCACAAGCCCGTTACCCCCGAAGATAAATACAAAGAGGAGAGCTTTACGCACTGAAAATATGGAATTTAAGATAAAAAAATTAAAGGAAAATGCAAAGATACCGTTCAGAGCGACCCCCGGCAGCGCAGGCATGGATCTTTATGCCTGCATTGACGAACCAATCACTCTCAGCGGCGGCGAAAAGGCGGTTATTCCGACGGGTATCGCCATTGAACTGCCGAGCGCAGAGCTTGCGGCGTTTGTGTTTGCGAGAAGCGGGCTTGCGATAAAGCACGGCATCGGTCTGCTCAACGGCGTCGGCGTTATCGACAGCGACTACAGAGGCGAAATCTGCGTCGGCGTAATAAATCAGCTCAAAGAGCCTTATACAATTAATCCCGACGAACGCATTGCACAGCTTGTTATTATGCCCGTTTCGCTCATTTCTCCCGTTGAAGCGGATTCGCTCGACGAAACAGAGAGGGGAGAGGGCGGCTTCGGCTCAACCGGCAGAGCATAATGAATTTGCCGAAAAGAAAGAATATCAGGCTGAAAGATTATGACTATTCTCAGAACAACATATATTATGTAACAATTTGCACTCATAACCGTGCAAAATTATTCGGCGAAACCGTAGGGGCGACCCTGTGTGGTCGCCCGAATGACCCGGATAAAATGATTGAAAAATGGGTGCTTTTGTTGGAAAAGAAATATTCTAATCTTCAAATAGATAAATATGTTGTTATGCCGGATCATATCCATCTGCTGGTTTCACTTTACAGCGATGAATCGGGCGACCACACGGGGTCGCCCCTACCGGAAATAATCGGATGGTTCAAGACGATGACGACAAACGATTATATCCGCAATGTCAAGGCCGGAAGATTTGAGCCATTTGATAAACATGTTTGGCAAAGAGGATATTATGAGCATATTATCCGATGTGATCAAGACTATGAGGAAGCCTGGCAATACATCGACGAAAATCCGCTGAAATACACATTGAAGAAAACAAACAGCCTTTAATACTGTAGGGGCGACCCTGCGTGGTCGCCCGCCGTTAATTTACGCAGAATTGTTGATATATAACAATTTTTCGTAGGGAACGCTGTCCTCAGCGTTCCGGGAAAACATAAAAACAACGGCTTGGTTTATGCGGGACGGGCAACCCGTCCCCTACGGTCGACCGCCTGAAAACGCACAAATTCACGAAAAATCCGTAGGGTTCGGCGTCCCCGACGAACCGATTCGCCGCAGGTGAATAATTTCTATATTTCGAAAATTCAAAACGGCGGGAGCAAGCCCCCGCCCTACCGTGTCCTGCAAAATTCGTACACTCTGCATTTTGGACGATGTGGGCATCGTCCGCTACAAATTGAAAACAAATCGTAGGGACAGCCCTTGCGGCTGTCCGTGAAAATGAATCAAATTCAACGGAACGCCGAGGACGGCGTTCCCTACCGAAGAGCCATATATATCAACATTTTGAGTATATCATAAACGGCGGGAGCAAGCCCCCGCCCTGGCAATACATCGACGAAAATCCGCTGAAATACATATTGAAGAAAACAAACAGCCTTTATAACGGGAGAAACACCATGAACATCAAGCAACTGATAAACTGTGTGAAGCTGTCGCATTGGGAAAACTATCTGGAATCCGTAAAAAGTTTAGATGCGGATAAATTATTAAAAGATGAACCGCTTGAAGCTAAAGACAGAGGTTTGAACAACTCAGAGCTTAGCGAAACAAGCCTTGAAGCCATGTGCGCTGAAACTGAAATGCACAAAATGCTTGCCGAAAAATATAAATTGAATGATGTTGCCGCAGGAAAGACCGATTTTGAAAGAGCGGTTAATGTGATGAATTGGCTGACCGAAAACACTTTTTACAGCGGAGCGCAGAGTAAAAATATTTCCGATGACAGCCTGAAAATTTTGCAATATTCTTTCGGCAAACCGTTCAAAAAAGCAATATGCTGCAGGTTAAAAGCGATAGTTTTTGCGGATTGCCTGACAGCTGTCGGTATTAAAGCTTATCCCGTATGCATGATTTCATCGGAATTTAAAAGCGGCTGTCATTTCATTACTCATGTTTACATAAGCGAGCTTAATAAATGGTGTGCTTTTGACCCGTCGTTCGGCTGTTGGTTTACGGACGAAAACGCCGATTTGATTAATGCTTTTGAAATGCGTGATATTTTTCTTTCGGGCGGCGAGCCTGTTGTTGAGAATTATTCGTTTAACGGCACATCCGAGTGCTTTGATATTTATAAAAACTGCTTCTTAAAGCTCTGCCTTTCCAATCTGAGCACTTGGAACGATAATTCTACGGAGCGTCGCACGGGAAATAAATGGAAAAGCAAAAAGAAATTTCAGTCAAAAATACCTGCTGAAAGGTGAGATTGAATGAAAGAGCGTTTAAAAAATATCCTGCAAAAGATACCTTTCAGTTTGCTGAGCGTTCTGTGTATTCTTTTTACATATCTTGTTTCGGGGATTGGCGGAATGCTTGTTATTCCTGCGCTCCTGTGTATATTCTTTGTTATGCCTTACGGAGCATTATTTGCGATTCTTGATATGGTAATAAGAAAAAAGAAGCTTATGCCGATAATATGCCTTATATTATCGGTTTTCCCTATCGTCGCAACAATACTTATGATAGTATATACAATTTTTCAGAACTGATTTCGGAGGATAATATGAAAAAATTACTCTGCATATTATGTGCGGCGGTTTTGCTTGTTTCATCGTTAACCTGTTTTGCCGGCGCCGCAGACACAAATTATAAACCCTATGAAAACAGCGAGTATTTTACATACGGCGACTATGATATTCATTATCGTGTCGTTCCCGCGCGGGGCGAGCAAAAGGGCAGAATAATGATGCTCCACGGCTTTCTCTGCTCAACATATGCGTGGCGCAATATGGCGGCTATCCTTTCGGAAAACGGCTATGAATGCGTGCTTGCAGACCTGCCGGATTTCGGCTACAGCACGAGAGAAACCGAGGATATGACGGTTATTGACCGAGAAACGCTCATAATTGAACTGATGAAAAGCATTGCTCCCGCAGAGGAATGGATAATTGCAGGCCATTCAATGGGCGGCGGCGTTGCGGTCAATATCGCCGAAGAAATACCCGTGAAAGCTTTGCTTCTCTATTGCCCTGCGCCGCAGAGCGAATTTCCCGAAGCGGCTGAGAAAATCGTTACTTCAAAAGCGATGAAAGCCATGATGAACGCATTTTTCAAATATGGAACAAGGCTTGATTTTGTTGTTAAATTGGTTATTTTTGCCGCAACGGTGGATTGGAATTTTGCGATGAACTACGATGTTTCGGGCGTTGCCGCTCCCGTTCAATATGACGGCTTCGGAGCGGGAATGTGCGAAATGATGTATAATGTCAGACCCACAGACCTTGAGAACACGG
Organism: Acutalibacteraceae bacterium; assembly: GCA_051881555.1. Classification (GTDB taxonomy): domain Bacteria; phylum Bacillota; class Clostridia; order Oscillospirales; family Acutalibacteraceae; genus CAG-177. The sequence goes on along the minus strand of JBJEQC010000236.1, from coordinate 20,331 downwards.
AAAAAATCGCCTGCCCGGTGCTGATTTGTCAGGCAAGCGACGATATAATCCTTAATTCTTCAATGAAAAAGCAGATGAATTCCGCTTTCCCCGAATCAGAGACATATACCGTTGAGGGCGGCGGACATCAATGCATAGAAAACCGAGCCGAGGAGCTTTGCGGAGTAACGCTTGACTTCCTCAGTCGGCAATGAAATGAATCCCCAAAGCGCCTTTTGCACTGTGAAGGCTTATCATACAGCCCGTAAAAGCTGTAATAATCTGCCTGAATCCCGCTTTTTTCAGCATATCTTCAACGGCGTCAAGCTCGGTTTCGGCAATGCCCGAGTGATATACAAAAGCGGCACTGAAATCAATATTTTTGAATTTATTAAGCTGTTCGGCTGTGTATTGCAGACGGACGGCTTGCCCTTTTCCACGGTATTTTTTGATGACCTCGATTTTGCCGTCAATCATTGCCGCACAGGGCTTGATTGAGAGCAGATTTGCGCCGAACGACGCCGCCGCAGAGCATCTGCCCGAACGGCGCAGAAATTCAATGCTGTCAAGCAGATAACTCACTCTGCATGACGGAATCAGCGACCGAAGCTCGGAGTATATTTCATCTGCGCTCAGCCCCGCTTTGCTCATTTCACAGCCCTTGAGAGCGAGCAGAGAAATACCGCCGCCGAGACTGAGGGTGTCGAGAACATAAACGCCGTCAAGCCCCGAGGCGGCAAGCTTTGCGTTGCGGTGGGTCGAGGATAAGGACGAACAAAACGATAGGTGAACGACGGCAAGGCCTTTTTCCGTGAATTTAGAGAAAAAGTCGATGTATTCGCCGACGGAAACGGCGGAGGTCTTTGGAATTTCACCCGTTTTTTCAACATAGTCAAAAATTTCATGCGCCGAGATTTCAACGCTGTCTTTCTTTGCTTCACCGCCGAAAATAACATACATCGGCATGATTTCAATGCCGTATTTTTCTGCCGTTTCTTTCGGCAAATCCGCCGCACTGTCGGCTGTTATAACGACCTGTTTCATTTTAATTTTCCTTTCGCTTTTTAAATATAATTTTCTGTATTTATTTTCCCGAAAGGCGGTTAAAATTATTCATTAACAATATCGGCTCCCCGATAATAATGCATCAGGATTTCCTGCCATGAGCTGCCCTGCCTTGCCATATAGTCCGCTCCGTATTGGCTCATGCCGATTCCGTGGCCGTAGCCGAGGCAGACAACCGTAAATTTACCGTCTGAATACTTAATGTCAAAGCAAAGGCTTCTCAGCCCGAGCGCGTCTCTTATGGTAACTCCGCTGACGGAGGTTGAACCGAGCATCTGGGACGAAACATAGCCCGTTTCGTCTTTTTTGGCTTCGCCGACCCATTCCTCGGCGTTCCCGGTCAGAGTTACCGAGCATTTTTCAATCAGATTTTTGAATTCTGTTTCGCTGAAATCGGTTTCGCTCCGATAATCGGGCGAAAGCTTATCGCCGGGGCTTTCAACGCTGACAAGATAAGGAATATCCGTTCCCCAAAGAGTCTCTGCGCTTTGCGTTGCGCCTGCGCTTATTGAATGATAGACTGTCAGAGCGGTTTCGCCGTTGTATGTTACATAGCAGCCAAAAACTTCATCAACCGCCGCTTCAATCTTTTTTTCGTATTCTTCATAATTATCGCCCCATTTTTTCTTCCTGTCGCTCTTGCTTATGTAACCCTGATGAATTGCGGGGCTGTCGGTTATGTCTGCGTCTCCGAGCGAAGAATCCTTGTGCTTTTCGTTTTGCTCCTTGGTTTTCTTGGCGTAGGTGTAGCTTGCTACCGCCTGAGCTTTCAGGGCTTCGGTGTGATAAAGCGGCGACATTTCAGCCGCAACCGAGCCGATAATATATTCACGCATTTTAATTTTTGAGACGCTTCCCGATGACTGCGACAAAACCGAAATATATTTTTCGGGCTTGTCAGCCGATTCGGCGGTCTCGTCGGCTTGTGTTGAAAGCTCAGCAGAATTTTCCGGATTGTCTCCGCTTTTTTCTCCTCCGAGAGCCGCAATCGGGCACAGAATCATTGAAAGAGCGATGATGATGCAGATAATCAGATTTGTTCGCATTTTTATTATCCTTTCTTGTATAATATTGTTTACTTGACTTTTATATATTAGGTGGTGTATAATAGTTCATTATATTGTATGATGGAGATATTATAACAACAGAACGGAGGCGGAAAATATGTCCACCATTGAATCACATGTTCCGGAAAGAGACATTAAAAAATTATGCGAGCAGATTCTTAAATATAACTATATAGATCCTGCGGATTTTGAGCGCTTCAATGTTAAAAGAGGTCTGAGAAACGCTGACGGAACGGGCGTTATGGCGGGTATCACCGGCATTTGCACGGTTGACGGATATTATATTGACGACGGAGAAAAAATCCCCAGAGACGGTCACCTGCTGTTCAGAGGCATCAACATGGAGGATATCGTCAATGCCTGCATCGCCGAGGACAGATTCGGCTTTGAGGAAGTCGCTTATCTTCTCCTTTTCGGCTCTCTGCCGACCAAGGAAGAGCTTGACGATTTCTGCAACCTGCTTTCTTATTGCCGTGAGCTGCCCGACGATTTCATTGAGGATATGATTATGAAGGCTCCCTCGCCGAATATAATGAACAAGATATCCCGCTCAATCCTCGCTCTTTATTCTTACGATCAGAATCCTGATGACACTTCAATTGAGAATGTGCTTCGTCAGTGCATTCATCTTATAGCTCAGGTTCCGACGATTATCGTTTATGCCTATCAGGTTAAGCGCAGACACTATTACCGCAAGAGCATGTATATTCATCAGATGAAGCCCGAGCACAGAACGGCTCAGACCGTTCTCCGCTCGCTCAGAGCAGATAAAACTTTCACCGACAGAGAGGCAAAGCTGCTTGATATCTGCCTTATGGTTCATGCGGAGCACGGCGGCGGTAACAATTCAACCTTTGCAACAAGGGTTCTGACCTCGAGCGGAACCGACACCTACGCCGCAATGGCTGCAGGAGTCGGCGCTCTCAAAGGCCCGAAGCACGGCGGCGCAAACATCAAGGTTTCCGAAATGGTTGATTTCATCAAGGAAGGCGTTACGGATATCAACGATGAGGGTCAGGTTGCCGATTATCTGAGAAAGATAATCAGAAAGGAAGCAGGCGACGGTTCGGGGCTTGTTTACGGCATGGGTCATGCGGTTTACACTCTTTCAGACCCGAGAGCAAGGATTCTCAAAAGAGAAGCCTCGCAGTTTGCCCAAGGAACGGAGTTTGAGAAGGAGTTCAGACTGCTTGAGCTCGTTGAAACGCTCACCCCTCAGATTTTTGCTTCCGAAAAAGGAAATGACAAGGCAATGTGCGCCAATGTTGACCTTTATTCAGGCTTGATTTATAAAATGCTCAACATTCCTCCCGATCTTTTCACTCCGATTTTCACGATTGCGAGAATCGCAGGCTGGTCGGCTCACAGAATCGAGGAGCTTATCACCGGCGGAAGAATTATCAGACCTGCTTATAAGAGCAGCAGCCCCGCCAAAAAATATGTTCCGATTAACGAAAGATAAGAAGGTTTGTGAAAAATGAAAAGCATTTCCGTCAAAAACGGGTTCGGTATTGGTTTGATTATTTTTGCCGTTGCGGCAATTATTGCTCTGCCGCTCAGAACGGCTCAGTATTTTACGGTTATTGAGGCTGAAACGGGTTTTTACAGCTCCGTTGATTGGAGCGTTTATCTGCTGACTGCGGTTCTTGCGGCGGCGGTAATTGCACTCCTTGTTTTCGGCATTGCAAAAAGAAAAAAGCTTGAATATTCCCTTGAGGTTGTCAAACGCCCCGGCTGCGGAGTTCTTGCCATGGCTTCTGCTGCGGGAATCCTCATGTCAAGCGCAAGAAGAATAATTGACTTTATGGATTTGCTTGAAGAGAATTCGCAGACAGTCTTTCAGACGGCTGAGGCGGAAGCTTCAAAATCTCCTGCATTTGTGCCCTGCGCCGAGGCAGTTTTCGGTATTCTTTCGGCAATGTATCTGTTTGCCCTCGGCTTTGCGCTCCTTTCGGGCAAAACCAACGGCTCGGAGTTCCGCCTTATTTCTCTCGCTCCCGTTGTTTGGTGCATTTTCAGAATGATTTCAAAATTCCTCAACACGATAAGCTATATCCGTGTTTCCGACCTTGCAACCGAAATGATAATGATTGCGTTTATGATTCTTTTCTTCATGGCGTTTGCTCAGATTAATTCACGGGTCAACAGCAAAGGGCTTGATTGGAAGATAGCCGCCTACGGCTTGCCCGCCGCTTTGCTCGGCCTTGTCTGCTTCGTTCCGAGGTTTATCGTAACCGTCAGCGGAAATTCGCTTCTTCTTTCGCAGTATGCGAGGGTTGAATACTGCGATTTCGGAATTGCGCTCTTTATAATTGCGACCGTCGCAACAAGAGTTGTTGATAAAATCAAAGCCGTTCCCGAAATTGCGGCGGAAGAAAAGGAATAAAACCCGATGTTTTTTCAGAATGTTCTTGTTGCAGGCGAGCAGGTTGCCATTCTTTATATCCTTGTTGCCATCGGCGCAATCGCCGACAAAACGGGCATATATACCGAAAAGGTTGCAAAGAGCTGCACTGACCTGCTGTTTTATATCATAACTCCGGCAGTTATAATCGAAAGCTTTTTTTCGCTTGATTATTCCCCGGACACCGCTAAAAGTCTTTTCACGGCGATGGCATGCGGCCTTGTGCTTCATATCGTTTCAGCAACGATATCTTCGCTTGTTTTTAACAGCTGTCATGCCGATAAATCATGTATTTATAAATATGCATGTGCCTACGGCAACTGCGGATACATGGCTTTGCCGCTTGCTCAGGCAGTTCTCGGAAGCGAGGGTGTGTTCTACTGCTCGGCGGTCATAATTTCATTTCAGATTTTCAGCTTTACCCACGGAATTTATGTTATGAACAAAGGGCGTGAGGGCGCAAAGGTCACTTTCGGAATAAAACAGCTTATTCTTAATCCGGGCGTGCTTTCCGTCATTGTCGGTCTGCCGCTTTTCCTGCTCTCGGTGAAGCTTCCGAATATTATTTCTTCTCCGATTCATTATATCGCAAGCCTTAACACTCCCGTTGCAATGCTGATTTTCGGAACATACATTGCAAACACGCAGTTCAAAACGGTTTTCAAGGATTGGCGCATCTTCTGTGTTGCGCTTGTTAAGCTGATAATTCTGCCGCTTGTTCTGATGACGGGCTTCCGCCTTGTCGGCATAAAAGGTTCGCTGCTTGCGGCTCTTACGATTTCCGCAGGCGCACCGACAGCCAATAACACCGTTATGTTTGCGGCAAAATATGACCGGAACACGGGGCTTGCTTCTCAGACCGTGGCAGTAGTCAGCTTTATTTCAATAATCACCTTGCCCGTTATGATAGCCTTGGCTCAGACTGTGGGGTGAGGGCTTGGAACTTAAAGAAATTATGGACGGCATATCTCCGCTATGGGGTATATGCCCGTTTGAGAAAATCAGCGGTTCTCTGATTGAATGCAGAGCGAAAAGCCGTCTGCCCGAAAGTTCACGCTCGGTTATCGTTGCCTGTTTCCCTTATCTTCTCGGCGAATCGGAATACAGGGGCCGCAACATTTCAAAATATGCCGTTGTTGCGGATTATCATAAGGTTGCAATGAGTCGCCTTGAAGCGGCGGCGGAAAAGCTGAAAGAAAAATATCCCGATGAAGAATTTGCGGCGTTTGCCGATAATTCTCCCGTTCCCGAGGTCAGAGCCGCATGCCTTGCGGGGCTTGGGGTCAGGGGAGAAAATACCTTACTCATAACCGAGAAATACGGCTCATATGTTTTTATCGGCGAGATAGTGACGAGCCTTGAAACGGAGCATTCCGAGCCGAACGAAAAATCCTGCCTCAGATGCGGCAAATGCTCCGCAGTCTGCCCGTCGGGGGCGATAGGCGGGAATGAATTCAGCAAAGAAAAATGTCTTTCTGCCGTAACTCAGAAGAAGGGCGAACTGACAAAGGACGAGGAACGGCTTATGAGAGAATGCGGCTGCGTCTGGGGCTGTGATATCTGCCAGGATATCTGCCCGATGAACGAATCTGCGGCTCAGACGGAAATTGAAGAATTCATTGCTTCACCCGTTGCCCGTGTCTCTCACGGCTGTTCGCTTGAGGGAAGAGCCTACGAATGGCGGGGCAGAAAGGTTATTGAAAGAAATTTGAACATTAATTCCTGAAAGGAGCTTGTAATATGAAGCTTATCGTTGCAATCATTAACAATGACGATTGCCCGAGCGTTCTCAGCGGGCTTACCGAAAAGGGGTTCGGAGCCACAAAGCTTTCAACCTCAGGCGGCTTTCTCAGAGCCGGCAACGCAACCTTGCTCATAGGAACCGAGGAGGAAAAGGTTGACGAGGTTATCTCGGTCATCAACGAGTTTTCACGCAAGCGCACTCAGCTTGTTTCTCCCTCACCCTCATTCATGGCAGAGGGCTTCATTTCGAGGGCAGTTGAAGTTACAGTCGGCGGCGCAACGGTTTTCGTGCTCGATGTTGATAAATTTATAAAGCTTTAAGGCAGTGTTTGACAATGAAAATCCGTGGCTTTGATTTAAATAAGCCGATTGAAAAATCAATTTCTGCGGCGCTGAATCTGAAAAGATTCCCTCATGCCGTGATAATTGAGGGCGCAACGCCCGAGGAACGCATGGAGCTTGCCGAACAAACAGCGGCGGCGCTGGTTTGCACCTCTGCGGGCGAGGTTCCGTGCGGCGTTTGCTCAGGCTGTAAAAAAGTTGCCGCAGATTCACATCCTGATGTTCTGATTTATTCCGTTGAGGATAAGCCCAAGGCTTTCAAGGTCGATACGGTGCGTGACATCCGCAGCAAAGCCTATATCGTTCCCAATGAAGCGGACAGAAAGGTTTTTATCCTCGAAAATGCACACACGATGGGCGCGGAGGGTCAGAACGCAATTTTGAAAATTCTCGAAGAACCGCCCGCATATGTGAATTTTATCCTTTTGTGTTCTTCAAAATCGGGCTTTTTGCCGACGGTGCTTTCCCGTTCAACGGTTTACAGCCTCGGCGAAGCTCAGCAGACTCAGGGCTCGGAGCAGGCGAGAGAAAAGGTTCTTGAAGCGGCAAAAGGTATTGCGGCATCGGTGATTTCAGCCGAAGATATTGAAATTGTCAAGGCCGCCGCCGTGTTTGAAAAAGACCCGAAGCTTTTGGCCGCCGCGCTGCCCGTGATTCAGGAAATTTTTGCGTGTGCAATGAGAATTAAATATTCAGCCGATGAGGGCGAAAGCGAATTCGGAGATCTGCCGGGTCAGCTTGCGCCAAGGCTCAGCAGGCGTTCGCTCATTCAGCTCATAGAAGCCTGCGACTCCCTTTCGGAGGCGATAAGGCTTAATGCAAATCAGAATCTTATGGTTACCGCCGTGTGCACAAAGCTGCGCAAAGCGGTGTCTTGAAATAAATCTGACGGAGGTAAAATATGGCAGAAGTCATAGGCGTTCGTTTCAAAGAGGTAGGCAAGGTCTACTATTTTGACCCGGACGGGCATATATTGAAAAAAGGCGAAAAGGTTATCGTTGAAACCGTTCGCGGCATTGAATGCGGAGAGGTTGCAATGGATAACAGAAATATAGATGACGAAGAAATCGTTAAGCCCCTCAAAAAGCTTATCCGAATTGCAGATGAAAGCGATATTGAGAGGGTAAAAGAGAACAAGGAAAAAGAGAAGGAAGCTTTTGAGATTTGCCGCCGCAAAATCGAGGCTCACGGGCTTGAAATGAAGCTTGTTGACGCCGAATATACCTTTGACGGCGGAAAACTGCTTTTCTATTTTACTGCTGACGGCAGAATAGATTTCAGAGAACTTGTCAGAGACCTTGCGGGCGTGTTCAAAACAAGAATCGAGCTTCGCCAGATAGGCGTTCGTGACGAATCGAAAATGCTCGGCGGTCTCGGTATGTGCGGCAGACCGTTCTGCTGCGGCAGCTTCCTCGGCGATTTTCAGCCTGTATCAATCAAAATGGCAAAGGAACAGGGGCTTTCGCTCAATCCCTCAAAAATCAGCGGAGTATGCGGCAGACTTATGTGCTGTCTTAAATATGAGCAGGATTCATATGAGCATCTGCTCAAAATCACTCCCAAGCCCGGCGCAATCGTTGAAACGGAGGAGGGGGCAGGCACGGTTGTTGATTTCAGCCTGCTGACAGGCAAACTCAGGGTTCAGCTTCACGATAACCCCGATGCACAGCCCAAAACCTTCCACCGAAAGGATGTTAAGCTTGTCCGTGACTCGAAAATCAAGGTTGAAAAGGCCGAAATTGAGGCATTAAAGGATATAGAATGATATTTTACAGCAAAAACCTCTTGCATTTTCCGTAATATGTGTTACAATGTGATTTGAAAAAATATTAAGGAGGATGAACACCAATGGCATATGTTATCAGTGACGATTGCATCTCCTGCGGCGCATGCGCAGCAGAGTGCCCCGTTGAAGCTATTTCAGAGGGTGACGGCAAGTATGTCATCGATGCAGACACCTGCATTGAGTGCGGCGCTTGCGCAAGCACCTGCCCTGTTGAAGCTCCCAAGGCTGAATAATTCAACAAATCGAAAAATAAAAAGCTGCTCTCCGAGCTTTCGGAGGGCAGCTTTTTTCAGTATTTTAAAAACTTATTTTAATTCAATGTCGGCATAAACGGCGTAGTGATCGGAATAGAATTCGCCGTTAACCTTTTCGTCAATGACCTTGAATTTCAAGGGCTTGACCGTGTCTCTGTCAACAAACACAAAGTCAATAATATGCTTTACGTTTTCGGGGTCGAAGCCGTGATAGGTCAGGCTGTCGTCGGTTTCGGGAGCAAGAAAGCGTGAATCCGCCATGTTTCCGCTGATCATCGTGTTGTAGCATTCCGAACCTTGAGTAACATTGAAATCGCCCGTGCAGACAACGGGAACGCCGCCGAACGAAGCGGCTTTTTCTTTTATCATCTTAACGCCCTCAATTCTTGCTGTGTCGCCGACATGGTCAAGATGAGTGTTGAAATGAACATAGGCTTCTCCGCTTTCTTTATCGGTCAGCTTAACATAGGTTGCGATTCTTATGCAGGCGGCGTCCCAGCCTTTTGAGGGAATATCGGGCGTTTCGGATATCCAGAAGTTGCCGCTGTCGCTTGCGGTGAAACGGTCTTTCTTATAAAATACCGCCGAGAACTCTCCGTCCTCTTTTCCGTCGTCTCTGCCGACTCCGACATAATCATACTCGGGCAGATTTTCTTTCAGGGCGTTCATCCAGCCGATGTGTGCTTCCTGAACGCCGAATGAATCGGGAGCGTTTTTGCGGATGATTTCGCAAGCAAGCGGGATGCGGTTTTTCCAAAATCTCTCGTCTCTGCCGTAGCAAAGCACATTGAATGACATAATTCTGAACATCATTTTTCTCCTCCTGCATTAAACAGAGTCATGTTAACAATAACGGGGTAATGGTCTGACGGATAAATGCCGTTTACCTTTGAACGATCGATTTTACTGTAATCGACCGACTTGACATAGGCGTTAACAAAAACAAAGTCGATGGGAAGAATATCGAGGTTAACGGCTCTGTATCCGTGATAAGTCGGGCCGAAATCTGCGGTTTCGGCAAGATACTTTGTGTCTTTCATGCCGCAACTGAGCATATTGGCGTAGTTATATGATGTTTCGTTGAAGTTAAAGTCGCCCGTCAGAACAACGGGAATATCGGGGGCAATCTGAGCAATTTTGCTTGCAATCAGCGGAACGGATTCAGCCCGTGCCTGCTCACCCGCATTGTCAAGGTGGGTGTTGAAGTGGGCATATGTAAATCCTGTTTCTTTGTTTTTGAGAATAACATAGGTGCAGATTCTGTTTTCAGTGGGTGCGTCCCAGCCTTTTGACGGGATATCGGGCGTTTCGGAGAGCCAGAAGTCTCCCGAATCGACAAGCTCATATTTATCTTTGAGATAGAATACCGTGCTTGATTCTCCCGTTTCAACGCCGTCATCCCTGAATTTGCCGACATGTGCATATTCGGGCATTGCGTCGGCAAGCAGGTCAACCCATGCTTTGTCCGCTTCCTGAACTCCGAATGAATCGGCGGTATATTTCATAACCGTTTCACGAACAAGAGGCTTTCGGTTTTCGGGCGAAAGCTCGTCATCACCGCCGCTTTTGATATTGAAGGTCATGACGGTAATATTCTGAGAAACTGTTTCATCGGGTATGGGGTTTGGATTGACGGTAACAAGCGGAAGCGAAGTTGCAGGCGCAAATGCGGCTGAAATTGCCGTAATTAATGAAATTAAGGGCGAAAGAATCTTGTATAAAAGTGAATACATAGCATTTTACCGTCCTTTATCCGTTAAACAGAGTCATTTCAACAATAACGGGATGATGGTCAGAAGCATACATTCCGTTGAACTGAGTGCGGTCAACCGTGTAGCTTTCAACCTTGGTTGCAAAAGCGTTAACAAAAATGAAGTCAATCGGTTTTGTTCTGACCTTTTCGGTCGCTTCGCTGTAGCCGTGATATGTTCCGCAGTTGTCGGCGGTTTCCGCAATGAATTTCGTATCTCTCATTCCGCATTCAAGAATTCGGTTATACATGTCCGAACCCTCGTCATCGTTAAGGTCGCCTGAGAATACAACGGGGATGCCGGGGCATATCTTTGAAATCATGTCCGCAACAACCGAAACGGATTCAAGGCGTGCAATCTTTCCGATATGGTCAAAATGAGCGTTGAAATGAGCGTAAACAAAGCCTGTTTCCTTGTCTTTCAGAACGGCATAGGAACAAACTCTGTTCATCATGGCATCCCAGCCGTGAGAGGGTCTCTCGGGCGTTTTTGAAAGCCAGAAGGTGCCCGAATCAACAAGCTCATATTTATCTTTTTTGTAAAATACGGGGCTTGCTTCGCCGCCGCCCGTGAAGTTTCTGCCCTTGCCGACATAGGCGTATTCGGGCATGGCTTCGGCAATTCTCTCAACCCAGCCCTCGTCGGCTTCTTCAATTCCGAACGAATCGGGCATATATCTGCGGATGTTTTCAATAACAAGCGGTGTGCGGCTTTCGGGCGAATGCTCGCCTGAGCCTGCAACATAGACATTATATGTCATAACCGTAACATCCTGAGTCTTTGACGGCTCGGGAATAACTGAGGGGTTGACGCTTTTCAGCTCCGACGGAGTGTAGAAAAGTGACATGATTGCAGTAATAACAGCCATAACAGCCGAAATAATGGAATTCATACCGATTTCTCCTTTTCAACATAATTTTTTAAAGATGAAACATCGATTTTTTCAATGTTATCCGCTCGGGAAATGACATTGAGAATATCCGAACACATTTTAAAGATTCCGCCTTTTTCGTCGCTTTCAGAGTTGAGAACGATAATCGGGTCGTGAACGCTCAGGCGGAGCAGGAACCAGCCGTTTCCGCAGGAAGAATCGGCGTTTATGCGTATGCCCTCGTAATTATCGGAGCAAGCGTTCCAGCCCTCATGATTTTTCGCTTCTTCTTCAAAAAGAGAGATGATTTTCTCACCCTGCGGTCTGAAATTCTCGTCAAGAATTTTGAATCTCAGTTCCTTTTCTTCTTTCGGTTCACGCAAATCAGCGATAAGATGCTCGAGCGTTTCGCCTTTTTTCACCATGTTGGCGGCTTCAATTATCAGCCTTGTTATCAGATATGCGCCGTCGTCAAGAAAATAATTATCGGCAAAGGCGGCATGACCCGAGGTCTCCATTGCAAGAGGGCATTTAACGCCGCTTCTTGTCAGCTCAAGCTGTTTGTTGATAACGTTGCGGTAACCTCTTTTAAATCTGAGATGAGTTCCGCCGTTTGCCTTAATAAATTCGGCAAGACCGTCGGAGGTTACGCTGTCGGTGACGATAGTGCCGCCGGGGCAGGAGGTGAGAGCAATTTTTGAAGCAAGAGCAACAAGACGGTTGCGGTTTATTTCAAATCCGCCCTTGCCGACGCATGCGGCTCTGTCAACATCGGTGTCAAAGATAACGCCGAAATCCGCATTTGCTTCAGCGGTTGCCCGTGAAACGCAAGCCATTGCTTCGGCGTTTTCAGGGTTCGGGGCATGATGCGGAAAATTGCCGTCAGGTTCAAGATAAAGACTGCCCGTAATATCCGCTCCGAGCGGTTCAAGAACTTTGCAGGCATAAAAACCGCCGACTCCGTTGCCTGCGTCAACAACGATTTTCATGCCTTTAAGCGGCTTTTCACGCTCGTTGTCGCTGTTAACGCCGTCAATAATCATGTTTCTGAGAATTTCGGAATAACGCTCCATGAAATCAAGCTTTGAATACTTTCCGCTTCTGTCACCGACAGGATTTTCGATTTTTGCGGCGTTTTCAAGGATATCGGCAATGTCAGAGCCGTCAAGTCCGCCGTCTTTTGTGAAAAATTTCAACCCGTTTCTGTCCATCGGGTGATGGCTTGCCGTTATCTGAACCGCTCCGTCACAGCCTGCGTCAACAGTTGTCATAAACATTGCAGGGGTTGAGCAAAGCCCGCAGTCAGCAACCTCTGCGCCGTTTGAGGTCAGAGCCTTGATAACCGCATTTTTGATTCTTTCTGCCGAAAGGCGGCTGTCGTGACCGACAGAGATGCGGGGAGAAGTCTTTCCGCATCTTGATTCAAGCCATTTCAGAAAAGCCGCCGAGGCTCTCATAATCATTTCGTCGCTCATATAGAGCGGGTTCGACTCGTCGCCGAGAGCGTAGCCCCTGATATCGCTGCCGCTTTTAAATTTTGAATAATCCACCGTCATTCCTCCTTTGAAAAATATTCGTCCGAAACGCCGAGCAAAAATTTATACATCGGCGAAAACGCCTTGTAGGTTGAGCGCATTATCTCAACGATTCTGTTATCCGAGAGGTCGTCAAGATTTTCCGAGAATGATATAAAATATATTTCCTTGCAGTTATAATATTCTTCAAGACCGTCGGGGCAGTCGGGAAACGGGCGTTTATAGTGCGCCTCGTCAAGCCTTGCTCCGGCTTTTTTGCATTTTTCCGCCGCTTTCAAAAATTCTTTCGGATTTTCACGCAAAGCCTTGCGGAAGGTTTCCATAAGACCGGGTTCCGTTCCGAAAAATCCGACCCCAAGCGAATAATTGACGGGCGTAACCTCAAACCACATGCACGGGTAGCACCGCCATTCGTGCTTCGGGCGCATGAACATTATCCACATATTTTCACGGTAAAGGTGCTTATCCTTGGTGAATCTCGTGTCACGGCGAACCCTTGAAACCATTTTGGTAGGAACGGTGTTCATCATCGGGTCAATGCCTGCAAGCTCAGAGCCGATTATTTCGGCAAGCTGTCTCATCGGAACGGTCATTGATTCCTTAATCTGTTCCTTATGTTCTTCATAATACGCCTTTGAATCCCTGAAACGGTTATCCGCCATGAGAAAAAGTGCGTCTCTGCTTATTCCTTTGTATTCCATATTAAAGCAGTCCTTTCCTGTTCAGTCCCTCGGCGGCAAGCATGATTGCGGTTTTTGCGGAATGGAAATTAATTCCGCCCTGCATCCACACCGCAAACGGCTCACGCAGGGGAGCGTCTGCGGAAAGCTCGATTGATGAGCCGAGAATGAACGCCCCTGCCGCCATGATAACCTTGCTGTCATAGCCCGGCATATCCCACGGCTCGGGAGTAACGAACGAATCAACGGGTGCGCCGCTCTGAATGCCTTTGCAGAATTCAATTAGTCTGTCGGAATTTTCAAGGCAGAGAGCCTGAATTATATCGTGACGGCTTTCGTCGCTTGCGGGAGTGACCGAAAAGCCGAGATTTTCAAAAAGAGATGCGGCAAAAACGGCGGATTTCAACGCTTCGCCGACAACATGGGGAGCATGAAAAATGCCCATGAACATGTTTCTGTTTTCGCCGAGAGTGCATCCGACCTCCTTGCCGAGACCGGGAGTTGTTGCTCTGTAAGCGCAAAGCTCAACCAAATCATGCCTGCCCGCTATGTAGCCGCCCGTTCGGGCAATTGAACCGCCCGCATTTTTAATCAGAGAGCCTGCCATGAGATCCGCTCCGACCTGAGTAGGCTCGGTTTTTTCAACAAGCTCGCCGTAGCAGTTGTCAACCATTACTATCGCATCGCATTTTGAATGAACAAGCGAAGCAATTTCGCCGATTTCGTCAACCGAAAGGCTCGGGCGCAGGCTGTAGCCCCTTGAACGCTGAATATAAACCATTTTCGGCTTTGATTCAAGAGCTTTTTCGATAGCCTCCATGTCGGGCTTGCCGTCTTTGCCGAGGTCGGTCTGTTCGTATTTAACCCCGAAATCCTTGAGCGAGCCCATGCCCTCGTCGCTTAAGCCTATAACGCTGTGAATGGTGTCATAGGGTGTTCCCGTAACGCAGAGCATCGTGTCGCCCGGTCTCAGAACCCCGAAAAGAGCAATCGCAAGGGTGTGAGTGCCGCAGGTGAAGCTGTGGCGGACTATTGCGTCCTCTGCGCCGAAAATGTCGGCATAAATTCTGTCAAGCTTTTCTCTGCCCGAGTCGCCGTAGCCGTAGCCCGTTGAGCCTGCAAAATCCGCTTCGCTGACTCTGCTGTCAATAAAAGCCCTGAGCACCTTTTGCTGGTTATACTCCGTTATTTCTTCAATTTCCCCAAATTTTTCCTTTGCCTTTTCAAGGGCGGCGGCGGACGCCTCGGCTATTTTACCGCTGAATTCAAAAAATGTTTTTGCTGATTCCATTTATATTTTACCTCTTGTAAATTCTGTTAAGTGATTTGAAAAATTCTCTGTCGGCATTAAGAAGCTGTTCCTTGGTTACTCTGTAGCTCCAGTTTCCGCCCGAAACGCCGGGAGTGTTGATTCTTGTGTCGGAGCCGTACATCAAAAAGTCCTGAATCGGAATAATAACAAGGTCGCTTACGCTCTCAAAGAGCGTTCTGAGGAAAAGCGGACATGCTCCGCCCCAGTCTCCGCCGGGGAATCCGCAGTATTCAAGCGCCCTGCGGCGAACATCCTCGCTACTCTCCCAAAGGAAGCCGAAAAGAGTGTTGTTATCGTGAGTGCCCGAGTAGGCAACGGAATTGCGGATATAATTATGCGGCATGTGAATGCTGTCGCCGTCGTCAAGAAAGCCGAATTGGAACACTCTCATTCCGGGGAACCCGCTCTCATCAACAAGCGCACGAACCTCGTCGGTTATATCGCCGAGATCCTCGGCAATGATTAATTTGTCCTCGTGGTTTTCCTTTATCGCATTAATGAAATCAATGCCCGGTCCCTTTCGCCAGACGCCGTTTTTAGCTGTCGTTTCCTCCGAATCAACCGCCCAATAGGATTCAATGGCTCTGAAATGGTCGATGCGAACGCCGTCAAACATTTCAAGAGCGTGATCCATGCGCTCACGCCACCAGCCGTAGCCGTCTTTCTTCATTTCGTTCCAATCGTAAAGGGGATTACCCCAAAGCTGACCGTCCTCGGCGAAATAATCGGGCGGAACGCCCGCAACGCTTGTGGGATAGCCTTTTTCGTTCAGTTCAAACAGGCTACGGTTCTCCCAGACATCACAGCTGTCGTCCGAAACATAAATGGGAATATCGCCGATTATGCTTATGCCCTTTGACTCGGCGTATTGTTTAACTTCTGCCCATTGGGTGAAAAATTCGTATTGAATGAATTTCCACATATTGAGCGTTTCAAAATCCGTTATTTCGTCGGACTGCCATTCCTGCCAGCGCTTGCCGCCGTTTTGTTCACGCAGGGTCATAAAGCGGCAGAAAGCCTCAATTCTCGGATGACTTTCAATAAAATCATCAACCTCAGCGGTATTTTTAAAATTAAGAGACGCTTTCCTCAGCAGGGGAAGACGCTCCTTGCCGAGCCTTTCATATTCTGCAACAAAAGGCGTTTTTTGTTTACAGTTTTCAAGGTCTTCCGCTGAAATCAGACCGTCCTCAAAAAGCTTTTCGGGGTCAACAAAATAAGGGTTGCCGCCGAAAGCGGAAAAGGATTTGTAGGGGGAATTATATTCATCGGTGACGGTGAACGGAAGCACCTGCCAGACCGAAAAGCCGCAATCGGCTATAAAATCAATGAATTCAAATGCGCTCTTGCCGAAATTGCCGATTGAATAATCGCCGTAAAGCGAAGAAACGGGCATCAGAATTCCGCTTTTTCTTTTCATAATTCAGAAAACACCTTTCTTTGCGGGAATATGGTTATTATATCATATAAGGTATACAAAATAAAGTAAATTATTAAAAGTTGTAAAAAACTTGAAATTTTTAATGAAATATATTAGAATATTAACAATAAAAAATCTGTTGAATTTTGAAAAATTAAGAAAATTTCGTGAATCGGAACAATTTGAGTGCGTAAAGCTATTCGACTTTACAGATTGAACGAAAAGTCATAAAAAAGAAAAGAGTTAAAAATAAAAAAATCCTTCCTAAAAATATAGACTATATTTGCAATATTGAAAAATAAAACCCATTATTCATTTTGGCATAATTAACAATATTATCGTTAAAAACGAAGCAATATCAATAAAAAAGAGGTGAGAATTTTATAAAAAGGCAGTTAAAAGAGGCTTATAAGATACTTTTTCACAAAACGCCGCTCGGCTCTGTCAACTGCGGAGAAATCTGCGGAGCATTGTGCTGTAAAGGTGACTGTAAAGGCATGTGGCTTTACCCAAGCGAGGACGAGCTGTTTGCCGACAAGCAGGGTTTTGAGGTCAAAAATACCGAAGCTAACCACGGATATCCGATGCTTTTGTGCTCCGGGGAGTGCCGCAGAGGCGAAAGACCGCTTGCCTGCCGCTTTTTTCCTCTTTTTCCGTTGGTAACCGAAAGAGGCGGAAGGGTCAGAATAAGGGTTGTCCGTGATCCGAGAGCGGGCGAATGTCCGCTGTCCGACGAAAGAGTGCGGCTTTCCGCACCGTTTGAGAGAGCTGTTAAGAGGGCGGCGAGGGTTCTCATTCACGACAGAGAAACACTTGAATACATGAAAAATGTCAGCTCGGAGCTGATTGAAATAACGGAGTTAAAAGATAGGTTGGGTAAATAATGAAAAGAAAAATATTTTTCAATACTATAATTATTACATTAATATTATGTCTGCTTTCTTCCTGCAAAATTCAAACGCCCGACGGCTACGGTGAAGCAATAGCCGCTCAGGCCAAAGCGTTGAATTATACGGAAGCGTCTGCGAAGATTTCCGAGGCTTCCGGCCTTGCGGTTTCTGCCGAATTTCTCAAAGATTTCGGCGATGAGGCGGTTAAATCGCTCCTTGAACAGGTTGAAAACGGGAGCTACACGGAGCTTTCATGGCTTGAAACCCTCGGTTATTCATATCATGTCGTCAGCGATATGATAAGCGGGAAAATTGACTCAAAAAACATTGAAAACAGGGGAGATAACGGCAAAGATACTTTCAGCTTTGCCTTTGTCGGCGATATTCTTTTTGACCCCGATTACGCTCCCATGGTTCATTCCTATGAAAAAGGCGGCGTTATCAACTGCATTGACAAGGCGGTTGTTGATTATCTCAACGCCTGCGATATTTTTCTTATTAACAATGAATTTTCAATCGGCGAGAGGGGTGCACCTTTAGAGGGGAAAACATGGACCTTTCAGGCTCATCCCGACAGAATCAAAATTTTTAAGGATTTGGGCGCCGATATCGTGTCGCTTGCCAATAACCATGTCTATGACTACGGCTTGGAGGGCTTTGTTGACACGATGTATCACCTGAAAAATGCCGGTATGCCCTATGTCGGGGCGGGCATGAATGTCGGCGAAGCGGCTGAGGGATATTATTTCATTGTCAACGGTATCAAGGTAGGAGTTGTTGCCGCAAGCAGAGCGGAAAAGGTCTATTTCACCCCGGTTGCGACCAACAATGATGCGGGCGTTATGGGCACCTATGAGAGCGAAAGGTTCTTAAAAGCAATCAAAGTTGCCGATGAACAATGCGATTTTCTTATCGCTTATGTGCATTGGGGAACGGAGAATTCAACCGTGCTTGAGGACGCTCAGAAAACCATGGCGAGGGAATATATCGACGCAGGCGTTGACGCCGTAATAGGCGGTCACACTCATTGCCTGCAGGGCATGGATTTCTATAAAGGTGCGCCGATTATTTACAGCGTGGGCAATTTCTGGTTCAACAGCAAAACGCTTGATTCATGCGTAATAACTCTGAATTTTGACCGCAAAATGAATGTTCAGACCACCATTATGCCGCTTAAACAGCAGGGCTGTGAGACAAGGCTTTTATCCGACCCCGAGAACAGCAGAGCGCTGTTTGACAGGGTTGAAAGCTATGAGCCTCAAGGGGTTAAGATATCCGACAGCGGAGTTATAACTCCGGTTTCCAGATAAATTTGCAAAGGTCAATTGAGCCGTCCGGGCGAAATTCGATTCCTTCTTCGCTCAGCAGAAGTCTTTGCATGTTTTCGCCGCCGAATGCGAAAGCGGAGGAGACCATTCCCTGACGGTTAACCACCCTGTGGCACGGGATTTTGCCCGGCTCGGGGTTGACATGCAGGGCGTAGCCGACAACTCTTGCCCAGCGAGGATTGCCCGCAAGAGCGGCAACAAGCCCGTAGGTTGCGACCTTGCCTTTGGGTATCTGCCTTACGACTTCATATATTTTTTCAAATGTTGTCACGCTTATCACCTTCTTTTCGGAATTATGATACACTCAATATCGCTTTTTATCAATATTATTTTTAAATATTGAATCATTATTTATTATCCAAGGAGCCGATGAATGAAATATACACATATAATCTGGGATTGGAACGGAACTCTGCTCAACGATGTTCAAGCCTCGCTTTCAAGCGTCAACGATATGCTAGCCGAGCGTGGCAAAGAGCCGATAGACCTTGATTTTTACCGTGAATGTATAGGAGTTCCCATCAAAAAATTCTATGAGCGTGTTTTTGAGCTTGAAAAAGAAGATTATAATTTGATTATCAAGCAATATAATGACGGTTATATGCGCCATCTCTGCGAATGCTCGCTGACTGACGGAGCAGAGGAAGCGGTGAAATATTTTTGCTCAAAAGGAATAAATCAAGTCATTGTTTCGTCATCAAATAATGCTCAGCTTATTCGGAATGTCAAAAAATACGGCTTGGACGGCATGTTTAATGCCGTTCTCGGTTCCGAGGATTTTCTTGCAGGCTCAAAGATTGAAAGAGCCGCAGGCTATCTTGAAAAATCGGGTGCCGAGAAAGAAAAAGTTCTCGTTGTCGGCGATCTTGAACATGATTTTGAAATGTCAAAGGAGCTCGGTGCGGACTGCGTGCTTTTGACGAGCGGCCACGAAAACAGAACAAGGCTTTTTCAAAGCGGTGCGCCGCTTATCGATGACTTGTTTGAGCTTATTCCTTTGGTTGAATAGTAGTAATAAAGAGCTTTCACTTTCTTAATGCTTTTTTCGGAAAAAATGAAAGTTATCTGTTTGGGCTCCTTTGGCAAAGGAGCTGCCCGTAGGGCTGAGGATTGGTAAGGTACGGAAAATTAATGATTATTGATTTCGGAACGCCGGGGACGGCGTTCCCTACCGAACCGATTATTAAACCTGAACAATTCAGCCATTCCGAAAAACAGCAAAAAACCATCGGCAACACGGTAGGGGCGAACTGCGTTCGCCCGCCTGAAAAAGCCCGGTAATAACACAAAGTCCTCGTAGGGAACGCTGTCCTCAGCGTTCCGATTCGCCACAGGCGAATAATGTAAAAATCCTTTTTTGGACGATGTCCACATCGTCCAAAACGCGGAAATAATATGTTTTGCCGTATTCACGGTAGGGCGGGGGCTTGCTCCCGCCGTTTTGAATTTTTGAAGGACACATTGTTTTTCAAAAATATATATAAAACAACTATTCGCCCATGGCGAATTGGTTCGTCGGGGACGCCGAACCCTACGGATTTATCGTTAAATTATGCGTTTTCAGGTAGTATCCGTAGGGGACGGGTTGCCCGTCCCGCATAAACCAAGTCTTTATTTTTGCTTTTCGGAACGCCGAGGACGGCGTTCCCTACTGATGCGTGCGTGTCTTTTGTCGCACTGATTAATCCGTTAGCTTATAACAAAATTGGAATTTGACGAGTTTTTTTACTCCCTCAGGCGCTATGCGCCAGCTTTCTCGGCTCCCGCCTCGGTCGGTGCTTCTGAGCTTGCGCTCAGAGGTTGCCACCGGCAACCCGCACCCTCAGGAGGGAGCCCATACAATTAGCTTTGGAAATGTCAAGAAAAGTACAGTCGAAAAATCCCCTAAAACTGTTAAAGACGTG
>JBJEQC010000235.1:0-9311 GCA_051881555.1 Acutalibacteraceae bacterium | reverse complement strand
AATACTCAAAGAATGCTTACTTAAAATCAATATCGGGAAAAGGGCAGTTCTCAAAGAATGAAACAAAAATATTTTTGACAAGACAGCTTGTGTTTTTAGGCTTCTGTTTTGTGTCTGCATTAATTGACGGAATACTGTCGTTAGCATTTTTAAGGTTTTTTGAAATTTGATGGATCATTCAACGGGTTTGAATCAACAGCTTCTTTCAACTGCTCATTCTTGATATGAGTGTATATTTCCGTTGTTGCAAGATTCTCGTGCCCAAGGATTTCCTTTAGCTGAAGCGGATCAACGCCGCCGTATTGATACATGAGAGTAGCTGATGTGTGACGAAGCTTGTGAGTTGAAAAACCAAGCCCCGAAAGCCCGCTTTTTTCAAGACTTTTTTCAACAATCTTTTGAACGCCTTGTTTGCTGATACGGCGCTTTTGACTGCTGATAAACAGTGCGTCTCGGTCTTTTACTCCGTCAACAGGTCTGACAGCGAGATAATCGTAGATTGCTTTAACGCATGCATCGTTAAGATAAATAGTACGCTCTTTATTTCCTTTTCCTATAACAACAAGGGTGTTATCATCTCTGATATGAGAAATGTTGATTCCGACAAGCTCTGAAAGACGAAGCCCGCAATTCAGAAATAAAGATAAAATGCAAAAATCTCTTTCTTTATTTTTTCCGTCGACGCTGTTTAATAATTTAACGCTTTGCTCAAGAGTCAAATACTTGGGCAGAGCTTTTTTGGTTTGAGGAGCTTCAAGAAAGGCGATTCTGTTTTCGCTGATTATGTTATTTACTTCAAGAAATCTGTAAAACCTTTTTATTGAAACGACCTTACGGGCGATTGCGTTGTCGGAATTGTTGCGATTGTGTCTGCAATAAGCAAGAAAAGCATAAGCTTCATCAAGTGCAACATTTTTAATAATATCATCTGAAAGACCGGAAATATTAATTTCGTCAAACGGAATGTCTTTGTCGCAGAGATTTCTGGTTCGCATTATGAATCTGAAAAAAGTTCTGAGGTCTGAAGCATATTCAAGCGCCGTCAGCTTTGACTTGCTTTTTACAACGATAAGATAATTCAAATATTTTTGAACAAGAAGGGGCATAGTAACAAATTCTTCAATTCTCACAGTCAATCACACTCTTTTTGTTTAAATATTGTCTGAGAATATTATAACACACCCGAATTCAAAAATCAATATAATTATACAAAATAAATGTTTTGTATAATTAGGGGGAGGGATTATAAGTTAAAAATTCTTTGCAGAACCTCTTACTCAATTATCGGAAGAATACTGCCGATATCTTCAAGCGGCTTATTTGTCAATTCAAGACAGCGGACGGAATGCTTATCCAGGAAATCAATTATCTTTTTATAATCTCTGTGGCTTTCAATCAGACCGTTAACTGCTAAAATATCCTTGCTGATTTTTCCGCAACAGCCTCCAATGAATCCGTAATTGTATCCTTTCAAGCCGATGGAACCTTTTGAGATTAACAGAGCATCGTTCAGAAAATTTCCAACGGCTGAAAAGACGGATTCATCATCGGTTATTATTGCATTTTCGTTAACAACACAAACCGAGCATTTGCTGTAGCCTTGATTTGTATTAATAACCGTGAAACCGTTTCGCTCTGCAAATTCAAGCACATTCTTTGATATCGTTTTCTTGTTGCATATAAATTTATCTCCGATAACTGTTCCGTTAAGCCGAACATCTTGCGGATATTTATTCCCAGGCACTTCGTCAATTAATTCTAAATTTAAAAAACTTCTTAACTCCCCCACGAACAAATGTTCAAATTGGCAAAAAATGTTATTATTTCCAAAATGAAGCATTTGAAGGTCGGCGTGTGAATTGACCGGCTTTGGCAGATATGGACTGCACGGTGTTTCAATCGTTTTAATTCCGATTGAGTTTAATTTTTTGATTGCCTCCCCTGCTTGACTGCTTATTGCAGCCAAAGAAATCATCTTTTCGGGAAGATTGGCTTTTTCAACAAATTTAATATAAAGTTGCGGCATTGAATGCTTCGTTGACATTTCTTGCTCCGACTATTTCAACATTTCCTTTGAAGCTATCTGAAAGTGTTTTAAGATTGTGCTTCGGAATAATGCATCTTTTGAAGCCAAGCCTTTCTGCTTCGGTTATTCTCATTTCGCAGAAAGATACGGCTCTGATTTCTCCGCTGAGACCGACTTCACCGATTGCAAGCGTGTCATCTCTTATCGGAGTATCTTTAAGGCTTGAAATAAGCGCCAATGCAACGGACAGATCTGTTGCGGGTTCATCAAGTCTCAGACCGCCTATTACATTAATATAAGCGTCACAGTTGCTGAAAAAATAGCCGGCTCTTTTTTCTAAAACAGCAAGAAGCATTGACATGCGATTGTAGTCAAATCCTGTTGACATTCGCCTCGGATTGCCGAAATTTGAAGCTGAAACCAAGCCTTGAACTTCGGCAAGGATCGGTCGGCTTCCTTCCATTACACATGCGATGCAGGTTCCAGCCGCATCCTTGGGCTTTCCCGATATCAGCATCATTGAGGGATTAATAACCTCAACCAAGCCCTTGTCCATCATTTCAAAAACGCCTATTTCATTTGTTGAGCCGTAACGGTTTTTAACCGCTCTGAGGATTCTGTAGGATAAATGACGGTCGCCCTCAAAATAAAGAACGCAGTCAACGATATGTTCAAGAACCTTCGGTCCTGCAATGTTACCGTCTTTATTGACATGGCCGACAAGAATTGTTGGTATTCCCAAAGATTTTGCGCATTGCATGAAGAGATTAGCCGATTCTCTGACCTGAGTTATGCTGCCGAGCGATGAGCTGATTTCGGAAACACACATTGTCTGAATTGAATCAACTATTACAAGATCGGGCTTTGTTGAACGAATATATTCGGTTATACATTCAACATCGGTCTGGCACATAATATAGAGATTCTCGGTTTTTACTCCGAGGCGCTGAGCACGGAGCTTTATCTGCCTTGCCGATTCTTCGCCCGATACATATAGAATTTTAAGATTTCTGCCGAGAAATTCGCAAATCTGAAGCAATATTGTCGATTTTCCGATGCCCGGATCGCCGCTGAGAAGAACCAAGGAGCCTTTAACGATACCGCCGCCGAGAACACGGTCAAGTTCATCCATTCCTGTTTTAAAGCGGATTTCGTCATCTGCATCTATTTCGTTTATTGTTTGAGCAAACGCCGCTCTTTGAGGTGCTTTTGACGCTTTTTGCTGTTGCGGAGTGCGAATCTCTTCCTCCATGGTGTTCCATTCATTACAGCTTGGGCAGCATCCGTACCATTTTGCGCTTTCGTATCCGCACTGACTGCAAATATACAATGATTTTGTTTTACCCGCCATTTGGGTTATCCTCCATATTATTAAAGAAATCAAATATTCCTATAGCAATTAAAAAAGCCATTTTATTTTGATAAGAATCATCTTTTAAATTTTCAGCTTCTTTTTCATTTGATAAAAAACCGCATTCAACCATTACCGCCGGCACCTGAGCATGATATAACAAGTAAATGTCCGTGCCGCTCGCTTTTGTTTCACGGCTGTTTTCAGGCTGCAGATATGAGATAACGGGCAGACGGACAGAATCTGCAAGCCTTGCGGAGTCGGGATTGTTTTTTGAATAAAACACCTGAGTTCCGTTATATTTTGATTCTGAAAAATGATTCTGATGAATACTGACAAATATTGCGTTATCAGTATTATTCATTATATTAAGCCTGTTCTTTATATCGGAAACCTTTTTCTGACGGATTGTTTTTGCGCTCTCGTCGTGTATTGATATATCCTCGGTTCGGGTTAATACCGTATCTATTCCCATTGCTTTAAGAACATCATTAAGCTTTAAAGCTATTTTAAGATTAATATCTTTTTCGAGAGTTCCGTCTGCCGCAGAGGTTCCTCCGTCCATTCCACCGTGACCGGGGTCGATAATAACGGTTTTTGTTTTAATTATGTCGGATGAAGCGTCAATTGCAGTCCTTTTATAAACTATTCCCGTGCCTGCCGCTAAGCCTCCGAGAATTGCAAAAAGCATTGCAAAAAGAACAAGCTTAATTTTGATATTTTTTGCCGCTATTATCTTCATTGTGCTCAACTCCGCAAATCAAATTTTAAAGTAATAAAGCGAATCCTGAAAGCCGTTTTATTCAATGATATGCAAAATTAAGCGTTAATATTTTATTGTTTTTTAACAGCAATGAAAGTTGTTAAAAAAACTATGTTTGAATCTGATTTTTCCTGTAATCAATATAATCCTGAAGAATTACGACAGCCGCAACCTGGTCAACGACCGATTTTCGCTTTTTCCCTCTTGTGTTTGTTGCGTTAAGCGCATTATGTGCGCTGACGGTTGTCAGCCTTTCATCTCTCATAACAGATTCAATCCCGGTATATTCAGAAAGAGCTTTTGCAAATTCTTCGCATTTTACAGCTCTTGAACCTTTTGAGGAATCCATGTTCTTTGGCAAACCGACAACAAAAAGCTCTGCTTTATATTTTTTTGACAGTTCATCTATTTCTTCAATCAGTTTTTCTTCGTTGCGCTGATTAATAACACAAACCGGAGAAGCAAGCATTTCAAGCTTATCGCAGACCGCTATCCCCGTTCGGGCATCACCGTAATCAATTGCCATTATAACCACACTTAATTATTCCTCCTGTAAAAATGCGGAGTTTGCAGATAACACAAACTCCGCAACAACGCTATTGTTCACCTATAATACTGTCAAGGATATCCGAAAGATTTCCTGCAATATCATCAACAACATCTCCGACACTACCGCCCGTTGAGTTGTTGGATGTTGAATCCTCGTTTGAACTTCCTGAACCGCCCGTGCAGCTTGTGCAGACCGTCGGCAAAGAGGTTATTTTGTACCAGCCGACTCCTGTTGAATAACAGCCTGAGCCTGCAAGCTTGCCCGTAATTTTGCAGTAACGCTTTTCAACCGTTCCGCTTGATTTCGGGAATTCTTTTTCTTCAAGGTCTTTATGAATTTCGTCAAATACTCTCATAAAGATTTTACCGCCGGGGTTAACCGAAACACCGAGAGACTCGGGAATATCGAATCCAACCCAAACGGCCGCAACATAATACGGGGTTCCCGCACAGAACCAACGGTCTTTATCGCTGCTCGTTGTGCCTGTTTTTGCCATGATCTGGAATTTGCGGACATTTGACGCCGTGCCGTAATAACTTGTATCAACGGTCTGGAGCAGTTCGCACATAATATCCGATGTTTCGGAGGAAATAGCTCTTTCATATTCCGGTTCTTCATTGCTCAGTATGATTTTTGTTCCCTGTGCATTGGTGACCTTATAATATGAATAAGGCTTATAATATAAACCGCCGTTACCGAAGGTAGCATAAGCGGCAGCCATTTCAACGGTTGTTGTTCCGTTTGTTAAAGCGCCTGTTGCAAGCGGTGAAAGGGTTCTGTCCTCTTTTTCATCAAGATTTGAAAGATGGAATCTGTCACGCAAGAATTCAAATGAATTGTCAATTCCTATATCATAGTTTATTATTCTTGCAGGAACGGTATTGAGCGATTTCTGAATGGCATACTGAATCGTTACGTTGTTGCCTGAGCCGAGGGTCTTATCAACATTATGCGGCCAAAGCGTACCGCCGACAGCTATCGCATAATCCTTGACCTTGCTCGAGAAATTATAAAGATTCATTTCAATTGCGGGTGCGTAGGTTGCAAGCGGCTTTATGGTTGAACCGGGCTGTCTGTAAGAATTTGCGGCTCTGTTAAGACCGAGTTTGCCCGATTTCTGACCTGCTTCGCCAACCATTGCAACAACTCTGCCCTGATAATCCATTATTGTCATTGCAGACTGAACAAGCTCTCCGTCCTTGCTTTCAAGGTCGGGGAATGATTTGCGGTTAACATAAATATCTTCAAGAGTTTCCTGAATATCCAAATCAACAGCGGCGTAAATTTTAAGGCCGCCGTAAAGAAGCTGGTCGCTTGCCTGCTGTTTGGAGTAACCGTATTCCTCCATCAAATCTCTGATAACGCATTGACGGACATAATCAACATAGAAGCTGTTGATTGATTCTTCTTCTTTATTTTCCTTATTCTGCTCCTCGTCCTCACTCGGAACATAATCCTCGCTGTTTGTAAAAATAAGATGATAATCGCAGGCTTCGTCATATTCTTCCTTGGTGAGGAAGCCTTCTTCATACATCATCTTCAAGCAATGAAGCTGACGGTCTCTGTTGGTTTCGGGATTCAGAAGCGGATTATATTTTGTCGGCGCTTTGGTGATGGAAGCAATAACTGCACATTCTGCCGCATTAAGCTCGCTGACATCCTTGCCGAAATATTTTTCGCTTGCGGTTTTAACTCCGTAACAGCCGCTACCGAGATAGAGAGTGTTGAGATATGCTTCAAGAATGGTGTCTTTATCATAGTTTTCTTCAAGATTCAAGGCAGAAAGAATTTCGTAGAATTTTCTGACGGTTGTAACCTCTTTTTTGTTTGTGTAGTTTTTGATAAGCTGCTGAGTAATCGTTGAACCGCCCTGACCGAGGTTTGAGGGTTTAACAATAACGCCGATTGTTCTTATCCAGTCAACGCCATGATGCTTTCTGAAACGGACGTCTTCAAGCGCAACAAAAGCCTTTTCCATATAAGGCGACATGTCGTCAAGGTCAACCCAAACTCTGTCTTCAACGCCGTGAAGCCTTGCTAATTCAACGGTTTTGCCATCCTTATCGTAGCCGTAAATGAATGAAGTCTGATTTTGGTTGGCTTTATATTCATCAAGGTTAACAACTATATCTCCGTTAACATACTTGATAACATTAACCATAACAAATGTTACGACAACAAGCACAGTCAAAACGCAAGTGCTGAGAAAGCCGAAAAAGAATACAGCGGCTTTTCCCGGCTTCTTGCCTGACTTCTTTTTTTTCTTTTTGGGATTTTCAGAAGCATTAACATTTGAATTTCTCAAAGAATCTATACCTCCCGTCATAGGAATTCAAAACAATAATAAACCGAAAATATTAAAAATGATTAAAATGATTATTAAGATTTAAGCTCTTTTCTGTATTTAATCTGATTTTTGATAAATCCGAATAAAAGAAGTATCAGCCAAACAGGAAGAAAGCCTATAAGTAAAATAATGAGCACAAGGATGATCGGAAGCCCTTTGCGGCTCGCTTTGACTGTCTTTTTCTGCTCGGGGAATGTCAGCTTTTCAGGTGAGTTCTCCCCTTTCTCGCAATAAGGGAATATTTTAAGCTCGGCTTCGTAAGAATCAATTCTGGAATTGTAAAGCAAAGGTTCAACAAGCTCAGAAACTGTTGAAGAAACCTTTGTTATTTTTTTCAAATCTATGTGAAGTATTCTCAATATGCTGTCCAATACGCTGCAAACGCCGAGCGTGATTTTATATGTTGCCGTATCAGGCGGATATTTGCTCTCGCCACCGTAAAGATTAAGAACAAGCTCAGAAATAACATCAACAACTTTTTTATCTTTAATGTCGCTGTAATCTTCTTTTTTCAGCCCGTTTTCCCGCCTTGTCCATTTTGCCGCTGTGCCAACCTTTAAGGAATTGAGCAATTTGAATACAGGCTTTATCAACCAACCGATTTTATAGATAAGCTTTGGCTTTATGCTGATTGAAGTTGCCATATAAGCAAGCTTATCAATATCCTCACCTGCTGTTTTAATCATTTCCTTTATCATGCCTATGAGCTGATCTTCAAGGCATGAACGTAGCTCTCTGCCCCCGGATTTGAACGAATCGGGAGTGTTTACAAAATCAGTTTCAGCTTTAACTATAGCTTTTTCGTGATTAACTGTAATGGTTCTCATTGCGCCGGGATATCCGATGGGAGATGCCGTGCATATATCATAAAGCACATTCCCCTGCTCGCTTTGATAAGCTGAAATGTTGTGAATATGGGTATGACCGGTCAGAATAAACTGTATTCCCAAATCGGCAAGCTGACGGATTCTGGTTTCATAGTCTCCGAGCATATCGCCTTTGCCGATTATTTCGTAAATCGGTGACGGAGCAATCAACGGATGATGCGTCATTGCAATTATAAACTGACCGTCTCTTTTGGCTTCTTCGGCTCGGTCGGATATCCATTTAAAGCACTCGTCAGAAAAACCGCTTTTGCCGCTGAGATTTCTGTCATCATTGAGTGCGAAAAGTCTGTATCCGTCGCAAAGCTGAACAACATATGACATGCTTTCACGGTGAACCGCTATTGCATCATCCGGTCCGAACTCCTTATACATGTCAAAAAGCATGTCCCGAAGTGCAGCGGGAGTTTTGATAAAATTATCACCGTCGTATGCATCCGTATCTCCGCTGTCTCTGAAATCATGGGTTGCGGTAATGAGATAAACTCTTTTGCCCTTTTCTTTCAGAGAGCGAAGCATTTTGATTATTTCTTCATGCGCATAAAGCTCGCCGTTGTTTGTGATGTCGCCGCAAATCAGCACGATATCGCTTCTTTTGTCGGCTGCAATCTGATCAAAAGCCGCCTGCAAAACCTCGCCGCTTTCAGCAAGAAGCTTCTGGCTTTTGGAATTGGCAATTTCATATGCTTTTCCCGATGTTCCGCTTTTTTTGGAGTAATAATGTATATCGGTCAGAACCGTTAGAGTCAGGGGTGAAAGCTTCATTTATTCTTCATTCCTTTTTGCTATTTCAACAAGATTTTTATAGCTTATTGCCATGGATTCTCTCGGGTCGATGTCGCAGGTATCCTGCTCGATAACTATATATTTAACGCCTGTTTTCAAGCATGTTCTGTAGATTGCGTCAAGATTAAGATTGCCCGTTCCTATTTCGGCAAAGGTCGGAGTGTTGTTAACGATACGGTAATCCTTAAAGTGGCACACTTTCATTCTGCCCGCAATCTTCTCAATATAATCGCACGGATTAACTCCGCCGTATTGGAACCAATATGTATCGGCAATGAAGCTGAATTCTTCGGGCTTTGTGTCTTCGATAAGCATATCAAAAATTCGTCTGCCGTTCGGAAGCTTTGCAAATTCAAAGGAGTGATTATGATAAGCAAACTGCAAACCGTTTTCATGCATTCTTTTGCCGATTTCACTTGTTATCTTAATAAATTCAGCAATACCCTCTTCGCTGTCTCTGTATTTATCGGGCATTGAGCCGATACCGAGCGTGTCGCATCCAAGCATCTTATGTTCTTTCATAACCGTATCAAGATCGCTCTGCATTCTGTCAAAAGAGGTGTGCGTAACGCAGACATCCATATTGTATTTTTCGGCGAGATAA
>JBJEQC010000234.1:0-9335 GCA_051881555.1 Acutalibacteraceae bacterium | reverse complement strand
AAGGCGCATCTGATAGGTCATTTGCAGTCGAACAAGGTCAAAAAGATTGTCGGTAAGGTTGAAACAATTCAATCCGTTGACAGCGTGTCAATTGCAACCGAAATCGGAAAACGATCCGTTGAAGCGGGCGTTACGACAAAGATTCTGCTTGAAATTAATGCCGGAAATGAAGAAAGCAAGTTCGGATTTTCCCGTGACGAGGTTTTTGAAAAAGCATGCGAAATATCCGAAATTAAAGGCATTTTGATTGATGGACTCATGTGTGTAGCCCCGATTTGCGAAAAAGAAGCCGAAATTCGGACAATTTTTTCAAATATCCACCGTCTCTTTATTGACATTGCGAGCAAAAAAAGGGATAATATAAATATGAATGTCCTTTCGATGGGCATGTCAGGTGATTATAAACAGGCGATTCTCGAAGGCTCGAATCTTGTCCGAATCGGTTCGGCAATATTCGGCGGCAGAATCTACAGATAACTAAGGAGGAATTCTTATGAGCTTTAAGGACAAGCTGAAACAGTTTATCAATGTATCGGACGATGATTATATCGACAGCGCTGAATCGGGTTATACTGATGATTTTGATTTTGAGCCTTCCCGCCCGGAACCTGCTGCCCGTTCGCAGTCACAGGTCAGAAATGAAAAAACTACTTCTGCATCAAACAGCAATGTAGTTAATATCAATTCTTCAAAGTCTGCCCAGGGTCAAGCGAAGCCTCATGTTGTTTTTCAGAAGATTGACAGATTTGAGGAAGTCGGTGAGGTTGCCGATATTCTTAATGATAAAAGAATTGTTATTCTCAATCTTGAAACCTGCCCCAACGATGTTTCTCAGAGAATAATTGATTTCCTTTACGGCGTCGCATATGCAAACCACGGCGATTTCAAAAAGGTTGCCGGCAGAGCTTACATAATCACTCCGTATAATGTTCCCGTTTCGGGTGAACTTCTTGACGAGCTCAGCGGAAATACCGACGGCGGCTCCGATTATTAATTCGTAAACTGTGAGAGGAAAGGTGTAACATATGCTCAGAACCGAACAGATTTTAAATGCAAAGTTTACTCCCATCAGCAAGGGCACCTACAGCGCTGACGAGGTTGACGCTTTTCTTAAAACCGTTGCCGAGTCATACGAAGGTCTTATCGGCGAAAAAAATGAGCTTATCAAAAAGATAAGCATTCTTGCGGATAAGGTTGAAAGCTACCGTAACGATGAAGAGGCAATAAAGCTTTCTCTTCTCGACGCTCACCGCATGGCTGAGACGGTTAACAAAAACGCAAAGGAAAAGGCTGATTCTCTTGTCAGTGACGCCGAGGGAAAGTCAAAAATTATTCTTGACGGAGCCAACAGACAGTCTGCTCAGATTGTTTCCGAAGCGAGAGACAAGGCAAAGGAAATTGTTGATAACGCAAGAACTGCGGTTACTTCTCTTACCGAAAGAGCTCAGAGAGAGACAGATCAGACCATATCGGCGGCAAAAGCCAAAGCCAACGAGATTGTTGCCGATGCAGAAGCTGATGGCAAAAGAATAATCGGCAGCAGCAAAAAATCTTATGAATTTTACACGGCTGAAATTGCAAAGATGCAGGATGCAACCTCAAAATTCAAGGCGTCCGTTGAAGCTCTCTGCAAGGGTCAGCTTAATCTTCTTGACGATATTCCGCAGAACCTTTTGAATGTAATTAATGAGGCGGCACAGGCAGTTCCCGAAGCAGCAGAAGTTGATGAACCGGCAGAAGAAGTTCTTCCCGTTTCAGAGCCTGTTGCCGAAGCTCCCGTTGAGCCTGCAGCGGAGGTTTCCGCCGACTCGGATGAACCCGAAGAAATTCCCGAAGAAGCTTCAGCCGAGCCTGAAGAAAATGAAGCTGAGGTAGTCTATACTCCCGCTGAAACGGCGGCAGAGCCTGTAGAAGACAATGCGGATTCCGATACAGTCGAAGATGAATTTGAGAGCTTGATTGACAGCGTCGGTCTTGAAGATTTTTCAGATTCAGATTCCATTCCGTCAAGCCTCGACGATCTTATTCCTCAGGTCTTTAAGTCAGAGCCTGAAGAAAGAGAAGAAGCAGAGGATGAGGAAGAATTTGAGGGATTCAGTTTTGATCTTGATTCCCTTGCAGATGATGCCGACAGCGAAAAAAATGACGAAGACGACGATGATGATGATATAACTTCGCTGTTTGATTCAATGTTTGACGAATAATTATTGAGAGGTTAACATGTTTCAGGCACTTTCTCTTGCAGCAATCATTGTTCTGACCGCTCTTGACCGCCTGACAAAGTATATTGCCGTTGCAACCGTTAAGGTTAACGGACCGAAAGAGTTTCTTTTCGGAGCATTTCAGTTCCGCTATGTTGAAAACACGGGCGCGGCATTCAGCTCGTTTTCAAACAGCACAAAGGCTTTGTCAGTCGTAACGGTAATCATTCTTGCGGGCTGCCTTGTTTTGCTTCTCAGCAAAAAATTAAAGCCCATGTTTTTGAATGTATGCCTTGTTTTGATAATTGCAGGCGGCGTCGGGAATGTTATCGACAGAATTTTATACGGCTATGTGGTTGATTTTATTGAACCCCTCTTTATTGATTTTGCCGTTTTCAATTTTGCGGATTGCTGTATCACCGTCGGAGCGTTTATGGTCATTTTTTATGAAATATATGAATTAATAACCGAAAAGAAGAAAAAGGCGAAGAAAAATGCTTGAGCCTATTACAAATGTGGAATTTAATGAACCCGTCATTCTTTCCGTTGATGAAGATTCTGCGGGTGAAAGGCTTGATAAGCTTCTGAGCCTTGCTCTTTCGGATTATTCCCGCAGTTTTGTTCAGAATCTTTTTTCCGAGGGCCTCGTTTTTTGCGGAGAAAAGAAAGTATCAAAAAGCTTCAAGCCTAAAAACGGAGATGTTATAACATTCACGGTTCCCGAACCGAAAGAAATATCGCTTGAACCTGAAAACATTCCTTTAGAGATAATGTATGAGGATAACGATTTGCTCGTTGTCAACAAGCCGAGAGGAATGGTCGTTCATCCCGCGCCCGGCAATTACAGCGGAACGCTTGTCAATGCGCTTCTTTGGCATTGCAAGGGTAATCTTTCGGGCATTAACGGAGTTATAAGACCCGGAATTGTTCACAGAATAGATAAGGACACAAGCGGACTTTTGCTTGTTGCGAAGAATGACGCCGCTCATATTTCGCTTTCAAAGCAGATAAGCGTTCATTCACTTGACAGAGAATACAGAGCCGTCGTTCACGGCAAGCTGAAAGAGCAGAGCGGAACGGTTGACGCTCCTATCGGCAGAAATCCCAATGACCGCAAAAAGATGTGCGTTACGGAGCGCAACTCCAAAAACGCCGTTACACATTATAATGTAATTGAGGAATACAGGGATTTTTCGTTTGTTGCGCTCAAGCTTGAAACGGGAAGAACTCATCAGATAAGAGTCCATATGGCGTATATCGGTCATCCCGTTGCGGGCGATCCGGTTTACGGCCCGAAAAAAGGCGTTGTTTCTCTGAACGGTCAATGCCTTCATGCGGGGCTCCTCGGCTTTGACCATCCGTCAACGGGGGAGCATATCCGGGTTGAAGCGCCTTTGCCTGAGTATTTTACCGATTTTCTCGGGAGAATTAATAAATAATGGAAAATAAGAATTATTCAAATTGGTTGATTGCCTCGGACATTGACGGAACGCTTAATAATAAGCTTCGCCGACTTCCGGGGCGAAACGAAGAAGCAATAAAAAAATTTGTTTCAATGGGAGGCAGATTTACTTTAGCCTCGGGCAGAAATCCTCAGTCCATGGAAAGGCATTTCCGCAGACTTCCCATTGCAGGCACTCCTGCGGTTGTTATCAACGGAGCAGGTCTTTATGATTTTGAAAAAAATGAAATGATTTATTTCAGCCCGATGAGCGATGAGGGAATGAGGCTTGCAATTGAAGCGGCAAAGCTTTTCCCCGCCGTTGATGTCCTTGTCATTGCAAAGGATAATATTTATGTTACGGGCATAGGATATTTCGGAAGATTTTTTGTTGCGGCAGATAATCTGAAGCACGAGTGCATAAGAAACATTGACGATGTCCCCAAAAAAGATTGGGGAAAGGTTATTTTTTCGGGTCTGCCGATTCATATTAAAAAGGTCAAGGAGCATTTCACTTCAATGACCGATCCGGATTTAACCTTGATGTCATCTTCTGTTGCAAGCTTTGAAATTCTTGCAAGAAATACCCACAAGGGAACAGCGGTTATGAAGCTTGCGGAAATTCTCGGTATTGACCCGTCTCATACCGGAGCCATCGGCGATTATTTTAATGATTTTGAAATGCTGAAAAGCGTCGGAGTTCCTGCTTGCTGCGGTCAGGCACCGAAGGAACTTAAGAATATTTCGGAATTTGTCGCCTGCCATTGCAACAAGGGAGCAGTTGCCGATTTTCTTGAATATATTGAGTCAAAAGAATAATTATCAACATAAAATATAAGAATCGGGAGGTGGCTGCAATGGATGCAGTTATCAGAAAACAGTTAAAAATCAAAGCTTGTAAAGCGAGAATGGGTATTATTGAAGGGGTTTTCAATGCAAAATCCGGTCATCCTGGCGGCTCGCTTTCGTGCGTTGACATTATAACCTATTTGTATTTTCATCACATGAATGTTGACCCGCAGAATCCCAAGAGTGATGACAGAGACAGATTTGTTCTCTCAAAGGGTCATGCCGCACCCGCCCTTTATTCCGTTCTTGCGCTTAAAGGCTATTTCCCCGTTGAGGAAATTAAAACTCTGAGAAAGAGCGATTCAATGCTTCAGGGTCATCCGAGCATCAAATACACTCCCGGCGTTGATATGAGCACGGGTTCGCTCGGTCAGGGCATTTCCGCCGCCTGCGGCATGGCACTCGGTGCAAAGCTTGGCGGAAAGAATTACAGAGTATTTACCGTTCTCGGCGACGGCGAGATTCAGGAGGGTCAGGTCTGGGAGGCGGCGATGTTTGCTTCCGCAAAGGGTCTTGACAATCTTGTTGCCGTTGTTGATAATAACGGCTTGCAGATTGACGGTAAAATCTCCGAGGTTAACTCTCCGTATCCGATCCCCGAAAAATTCAAGGCTTTCGGATGGAATGTTATTGAAATCTGCGCTCACAGCTTTGATGAAATAGACGCAGCCTTCAATGCTGCCGCTGAATTCAAAGGCAAGCCTTCGGTTATTATTGCAAACAGCGTTAAAGGCAAGGGCGTTTCTTATATGGAAGACCAGGTTTCATGGCACGGAACAGCACCCAATGCCGAGCAGTATGAGCAGGCAATGAGTGAACTTACGCAGGCTCTTGCAGAGCTTGAAGCTTAAGGAAAGGATCGGTGAACAAACATGAGTGATATTATTAAAACCGCAACCCGTGAAGCATACGGAAAAGCTCTTGTTGAGCTTGGTGAAAAAAATGATAAAGTTGTTGTGCTTGATGCCGATCTTGCCGCCGCAACCAAAACGGGAATGTTCAAAAAGGCTTTCCCCGACAGATTTATTGACTGCGGTATTTCCGAGAGCAACATGATGGGCGTTGCCGCAGGTCTTGCAACAACGGGCTATACTGTTTTTGCAAGTACTTTTGCAATGTTTGCGGCGGGCAGAGCTTATGAGCAGGTCAGAAATTCCATTGCATACCCTCATCTGAATGTTAAAATCGGCGCAACTCATGCAGGTATTTCAGTCGGTGAAGACGGCGCAAGCCATCAGTGCTGTGAGGATATTGCTCTCATGCGTGCAATCCCCGGAATGACAATTATCAATCCTGCCGATGCCGTTGAAGCAAGAGCCGCTGTTCTTGCTGCCGCTGAATATGAAGGCCCTGTTTATATGAGATTCGGCAGACTTGCCGTTCCCGCAATTTTTGATGAAAGCTATAAATTTGAGTGGGGCAAGGCAGTCGTTCTCAGCGAGGGCACGGATGTTACAATCTGCGCAACGGGTCTTATGGTTAATGAAGCGATTGAAGCCAAAAAGATTCTTGCGGAGCAGGGAATCAGCGCTGAAATTGTTAATGTTCATACAATTAAGCCTCTCGATAAAGAAACAATTCTCAAATCTGCCTCAAAGACAGGCGCTGTTGTTACCGCAGAAGAACACAGCATTATCGGCGGTCTCGGAAGCGCGGTTGCCGAAGCGGTCTGCGAGGGCGGAAAGCCCGTTCCCGTTGTCAGACTCGGCGTTAACGATGTTTTCGGAAAATCGGGTCCCGCAGTTGAACTCCTTCATATTTTCGGTTTGGATGCACAGAATATTGTTGAAAAGGCAAAACAGGCTGTTTCAATGAAATAATCAATGGGCGGCTGCTCCGTTTTCGGGGCAACCGCCTGTTTAAAAGAATAAAGTTAGGGTGTTTACTTTGGAATTATCTTCAGGGAAAAGATTATCTAAAAAAGTTGCTTTTTCTCTGGCGGCGGCTGCCGTTTTGATTGCGCTGATATGCGCAGGAGTTGTTTTTTTTCAGCTTACGAGCGGAACAAAGCTTGAAAATAAAGGAATTGCCGTTTATAAAAAGGGTTCTGAAAGCATTGTCAGGATTGACGGCAAAGAAGAAGTTATTTCAGAGCTGAGTGCAAGCGGATTTAAGTGCGATGAAGAATCAAACCGTGTTTTTTATACGGTTGAATCTGCGTCGGGTAATGATCTTTATGATTTATATTATATTGAAAAGAGCAGAAGCGAACTCCGTAAACCGAGAATTATTGATGTCGGCATAAAAAAAGAATTTGAAATTATTTCTGGCAAAGCCTATTATCTCAGAATGAATGAAGAGCAGAAAGCTTATGACGGCTGTGTTTGCGACATTGAGAGCAATCAGATTGAAACCTTTTCAAGCAATGTTGAAAGCATATTCCCGTTAAACGGTTCAAATACTCTTTATTTCACTAAAATGCATATTGATAACCGAGTTCTTTATAAATATGAAAACGGAGAGGCGTCTGAGATTTGCAGAAATCTTACCGACATTTTTTCTTATAATAAAACCGAAAAGCCCCATATTATTTTTGAGACAAAATCGAAGATAAACAGCGGTATGACCGATTTATATATCGCTTACGCCGACAGCGACCCTTATCTTATTTGTGACAACACTTATCTTGTCAGATATGACGATTATCAGCCCGGCGGAAATCTTTATTACTTCACTTCATCGAGTGAGAATGTTTCGTGGAGCTATGTTATTGCTGATGCGTACGCCGAGAGCGATAAAACCGTCACAAAGCCTGAGAGAAATGATTTCTTTTCATTTTTCGGCATTTCACAGGAATACAATGAAGCTTTAAAGACTTATCAGGATAAGCTTATAAGAGATGAAATACGAACCGTTCTTAATGAATCAATGATTAACGGAGATTTTTCTGCTCCGATTTTTAACGCTTTTGCTTATAATTCTTCGGGAAATTTCAAGGTTGCAGAAAATATAAATCCCGAATATGTTTACACGGTTTCGGCATTCGGTGAGCCCAAGATTATCTATGAAAGCACTCAGGTTACGCAGAGCGACACAGACATGGGAACTCTCGTTGAAATTGCAAGACACAGTTCCATGGATGAGGTTCTTGAATATGCCCGTTCCGTGGTTTCAGAAAGTATTAAATCAAAAGGTATGGCTTATGCCGCTTACGGCAAAAACGGAATTGTAACATCAGAGCTCAGCGGATACGATAAATCCAAAACACTGTTTTCGTTCGGCAAGCAGGGCGGAAGAATATTTGCTGTTGTCCGTGAAAGCGGCGGCGAAAAGCTGAGCCTTTACACAAACAGTCTTGATGAAAAGCTGATGCCTTCGGCTGAAATCGGTATAGATACGGGGATTTCAAGCTACCGTTTCATAGGCGACGGAATCATTTATCTGAAATCAGATATCAATAAAAATTCGGGCGATATTTATTATTATGACGGCGAAAAAAATAATAAGTTATCGAATGCCGCAGGAGCTTTTACCATTGAAAACGATTCCGATATTGTAATACTGAAGGATAATGATGTTTCAAAGCCTCAGCCTGTCGCAAATTATTATCTTTATTCGGACGGAGAAGAAAAGTTGATCGGCTCCGATGTCATTGTCTCAACCTTTAATTATACAGACGAAGGAAAAGCGGGATTTATTTCGGATAATGACGGCAAAAACAGCTTCATCGTCTACAGCGGCGGAAAATCTGCCGTTATAGATGAAGGCGTTTCGGAAATATTACTTTTAAAATAAGCATCGGCATAGAGCCGGCGAAAGGGTGTTTAATTCAAATGGGTTCAGACCAGATATTAAAAAAATCGGTTATCGGCGGATTTAAAAAGGAAGGCGTGCTTAATTATATTGAGCAGCTTCAAACGGAGATTGTCGGCTTAAAGAGAGAGCTGAGCAACGGCAAATCTGAGGTCGACGGAGAGATTTCAAGCCTTAAAAATGAAAATGAATCATTAAAATCAGAAAATGCAGGTCTTATTGAAGCTAATGCCGCATATGCTTTAAAAATCGAAGAATCTCAGGTCAGCATTGAGGAATACAGAAGCAAGCTTCAGCTCTGCGAAGAAAAAATTGCCGCAATTGAAGAAAAATTTTCAGAGATTGAAAGCAGTTTTCAGAATGTTGATTTTTCCGATCTGAAAGCCGAAAGCGCATCTCAATCGGTTAAAGACCGTATTGATTCGCTCTCCTGCAAGGCAAAGGCTCAGCTCAGCAGCGTTCAGTCGGATGTTTCTGCCGTAAGCAGAAAGCTTTCGGATATCTGCGCCGAATTCAACAGCACCGTTTCCTCGTTGAATGAAAGTGCGTCAGAAATTTCGGCAATAATTAAAGAGCTTTCTGACGGAATAAATTCAATCGGCGGTGAAGTATAACATGGCTGAATATAACATAAACATTAGTGAAATAAAAGATTTTTCTTCCGTTCTGAAAGCGGGAGACAGAGTACTTCTCAGCGGCACGGTTTATACATCGAGAGATGCAGCTCATAAGAGAATATTTGAACTCCTTGACAAAGGCGAAAAGCTTCCTTTTGAGCTTGACGGAGCCTGCATTTATTTTGCGGGGCCTACTCCTACTCCTGACGGAATGGTTATCGGCAGCTGCGGTCCGACCACTTCGGGCAGAATGGATGTTTATTCGCCGAGACTTCTTGACCTCGGTTTAGCCGCAATGATCGGCAAGGGTCAGCGAAATGAAGCGGTTTGTGAAGCGATAGTCAGAAATAAAGCGGTTTATTTCTGCGCTATCGGCGGAGCAGGTGCACTTTATGCAAAGCATATAATCGCCTGTGAAGAAATTGCTTTCAAGGATTTGGGATGCGAGAGCGTTAAAAGGCTCGTTCTTGAGGA
>JBJEQC010000233.1:4101-9455 GCA_051881555.1 Acutalibacteraceae bacterium | reverse complement strand
TTTCTCAATTGTAATATATCACCATCTTTCGGCAATGTCAATAGTTTTTTTTGAAGGAGCCCGAAATTTTTATCAAAAATTACAATATTTTTTCAACATTGTTTCGATTTTAGAATAATTATTATAGTTTATAGTTCTGAATACGCATTAAGATATTGTTCATAAACGGTTTTATTGTCTTTTTTCACAAATAGAAATGATTGCTTTTGTTTAAAACACCAAAAATATGCAAAAATGTTAAAAAATGCTGAAAATTGCCGATTTTTATAAAAAAACGACAAAAAGGCTGTGTTCAACCGGGAACACAGCCTGAATCTGATATACATTATTAATATATGCGGTCATTTTATGAGCTTTGCCGCAACCATGCCGGGGCATTCATAATCGGGTGGATATTCACCGTTGTTGAAGTCATATACCGCTTCCGAAAGAAGAACCAACAGCTTTGCGCTCTCGCTGTAGGCGGTGAACTTGCATTCAATAAGCACAAGCTGAGACGGGTCAACAACATCGTTATTTTTCATTTTGTCAATAGGTCTGTAGGTTCCGTCTGTCATCAAAACCTGACCGCTGTCATAAACCTCCTGACTGATGCTGAGAATATAAACATGCTTTCTGTTCTGATTGAAAATCCAGCCTATCTCCTGCTTGATTGTTGCAACGGTACCTTTCTTCAGTTCAACGCCGTTCATGTAGTCAACCTTGAAATAAACTTTGTTGGGGTCGTTAGCATTATGAATCTCGTAGTCGTCCATGCTTCCGAAGTCGCCCGAAAAGACCTTATCCCAAACCGTCATAACCGTTCCGGGAGCATAATTTGCGTCAAGATTGAGGAAGGGCAGAACCTCGCCGTCCCATTCAACGGCATACCGTGATGTTGCCGTTGCAGTTACATATCTTTTCTCCTTGCTGAATATGCCGGAAAAAAAGTTCTTGGCAGGCTGTCTTATTGTCACCTGCGCTCTTCTTCTGATTCGGTCAAGGTTAACGGTTATGGTCGTGTCCTCGGTGTCGTCAAGATTTTTGGTTGCATATTCTTTTCCGATAGTTCTGAGCGTTGCATTGGTATTGCCCGGCATCTGAGACGCAGTTGCAAGAGCGGCGGCGTCGGCGGCTGTCTGAAGATCGCTTTTCTGATGGTAGCCGTAGCCGAGATCAATTGCCAGAGCCGTAAAGCCGAGCAGCACGGTCATCAGAAGCGACACAAGCACCATCGCCTGACCCGATTCCTCTTTTAAATAATCTTTTATCTTTATTCTGAATTTTCCGAACATGCTTATCACTCCTTTGAATGAAAACAGATACTCCGTCACTTTTATTGTATATAACCTGTCGAAAAAGTCAATAGATTTTAAAAATTTTTGTATTTTTTGGCTATTTTGCATATGAGTTTTCCACATATTTTTTGTTTCAACGGCAAATTTATTTGAAATCGGAATAATAAGCCGAACAATCAAAAAAAATCCCGGATTCCTGCTTCATTGATTGAGCACGGATTCCGGGATTTAATGCAGAATTATTTAGCTTTTGATTCGCAGTAAATGCATCTGTAAGTCTTTGTTGCGGGGTCGGTGAGCTTGAAAACATGGGGAAGATCCTGCTCGGTGGTCGTTATACAACGGGGATTCTTGCAATGAAGAACGTCCTTTATCTGCATGGGCAGAGTGAGCTTTTTCTTTTCGCAACGAACGCCGTCCTTGATGATGTTGACCGTCGCTTCGGAATCGATATAGCCGAGTGCGTCAAGGTCAACCTCCATTTCGGAGTCGATTTTGATGATATCCTTAAGCCCCATTTTCTTGCTGTGAACATTCTTGATTATCGCAACGGTGCAGTCGAGCTTGTCAAGTTCAAGCTGATAATAAATCTCCATGCTCTTGCCCGCCGCAATGTGGTCGATAACAATTCCGTTTTTAATTGAATCAATATTCACTTCAGTCCACCTCCAGCAGTTTGAGGATAAGCGCCATGCGGATAAACTTGCCGTTGAGCACCTGCCTGAAATAGCAAGCTCTCGGGTCGGAGTCAACCGAGGTGTGAATCTCGTTAACTCTCGGCAGAGGATGCAGAATTGCAAGGTCTTTTTTGGCGTTAACAAGCTTTTCGGGTGTGAGAATGTAGCTGTCTTTGAGCCTTAAATAATCCTCCTCATTGAAAAAGCGTTCACGCTGAACACGGGTCATATAGAGAATATCAAGCTTGGGCATGACTGATTCAAGGTCGGTCGTTTCGGTGTATTTGATACCGTCCTGTGAAAGAATACCTTTTTTGAGATAGCCCGGAAGCATCAGTTCTTCGGGTGAAATCAATACGAATTCAATCCCCGTGTATCTCGTCAGGGCTTCAATCAGCGAATGAACCGTTCTGCCGAATTTCAGGTCTCCGCAGAATCCGACTGTCAGGTTGTTAAGTCTGCCTTTTTCTCTTTTTATTGTTAAAAGGTCGGTGAGGGTCTGGGTCGGGTGATTATGACCGCCGTCGCCTGCGTTGATAATCGGAACACTCGCCGCCATCGAAGCAACAAGCGGAGCACCCTCCTTGGGGTGGCGCATGGCGATAATATCGGCGTAACAGCTGACGGTTCTCGCCGTGTCAGCAACGCTCTCGCCCTTTGCCGCCGATGATGAATCCGCCTGCGAAAATCCGAGAACCTGACCGCCGAGCTCATACATGGCGGCTTCAAAGCTGAGCCTTGTTCTTGTTGACGGCTCAAAGAAAAGGGTTGCAAGCTTTTTATACCTGCACTTTTCTCTGTATTCTTCGGGATTTGCAATAATATCTTCTGCTTTTTCGATAAGCTCGTCTATTTCTTCGGTTGAGAGCGAAAGAATGTCAATAAGACTTCTCATTTTGCTCCCCCTATCCAGCTTTCATCTGAGGGATTGTTTCTGAAAGCGATAAGGCGGTCAACATCCTCGGGCTTGATATATCCCGTTTCAGCCGCAACCTCTGCGATTACATCAAGATTTGTGAGGCTGACATTCTTAACGCCTGCCTCGGCAAGACGGTCAAGGCCTTTCTTCATTCCGTAGGTGAAAATGCTTGCGATGCCGAGAACCTCCGCGCCCGCATCACGCAGGGCGTTGACAACCTCAATTACACTGCCGCCGGTTGAAATGAGATCCTCAATAACAACAACCTTCTGACCTGCTTCAAGCTTGCCCTCAATCTGATTGTTTCTGCCGTGATCCTTTGCGCCCGAACGGACATAGCCCATGGGCATATTGAGGATATGAGCGGTTATCGCCGCATGAGCGATGCCTGCGGTTGAAGTGCCCATAAGCACCTCTGCATCGGGATAATGCTTCCTGACCGTTTCGGCAAGTGCGTTTTCAACATCGGTGCGAACCGAGGGAGCCGTCAGAGTCAGTCTGTTATCGCAGTAAATCGGGCTTTTTATTCCGCTTGCCCATGTGAAGGGCTGTTCGGGGCGAAGAAAAACCGCTCCGATTGAAAGCAAATCCTTTGCAATTAACTTTTCCATGTTCATATATCCTCCTGTAATAAATATTATTCTGTTGATATCAGCCGACAAATTCGCTGACGCATCTTCTGTAAGCCGCAACGGGGTCATCTGCGGCGGTAATCGGTCTGCCGACAACGATATAATCCGAGCCGAGCTCCTTTGCCTTTGCGGGAGTTGTTACTCTAACCTGGTCGCCGACATCGCCGTCTGCAAAGCGAACGCCGGGAGTTACGGTCAGGAAACCGTCTGAGCATCTGCCGTGAACCTTGCCGCTTTCAAGCGGAGAGCAGACAACGCCGTCAAGCCCTGCTTTTCTTGCGTTTTCGGCATAATGCATAACAACCTCGTCAAGCGGTCTGTCAATCAGGAGCTGTTCTCTCATTCTCTCCTCGCTCGTTGAGGTGAGCTGAGTAACGGCGATAAGCAGGGGGCGTGTGCCGTCGGGTCTTGTCAAGCCTTCAAGAGCCGCCTGCATCATTTCAATCGTGCCGCTTGCGTGGAGATTGGTCATGTCAACATCAAGACTGCTCAGAACGCTCATAGCCTTTTTGACCGTGTTGGGAATATCGCAAAGCTTCAAGTCAAGAAAAATCTTGTGACCTCTCGCCTTGATCTCTCTGACTATTGACGGACCCTCGGCATAAAAAAGCTCCATGCCGATTTTAACATAAGGCTTTTCCTCCGTGAACTTGTCGAGGAAGTCCATTACCGCCTGCTTACTGCTGAAATCGCAGGCTACGATTACATCTTTACCCATTGTGCGCACATCCTTTTATTTCATTTAAATTATTGATACCGTATTTTTCCATAACCTTGGGGAGATTTTCAACTATGTCACGGCAGGCAAAGGGGTCAACCAGATTCGCCGCTCCGACTTCAACCGCAGTTGCGCCCGCCATTATCATTTCAATAACATCCTCTGCGTTTGAAACGCCGCCCATGCCGACAACGGGAATATTGACCGCTTCGCTGACCTGATAAACCATTCTGAGCGCAACGGGCTTTATCGCCGCACCCGAAAAGCCGCCCATTTTGTTGGCAACAACGGGCTTTCGGGTTTTAAGGTCTATTCTCATGCCGAGGAGCGTATTTATCAGGCTGATTCCGTCTGCCCCTGCACCCTCGCAGGCCTTTGCAATCGGCACGATGTCGGTAACATTCGGCGAAAGCTTGATGATAACGGGCTTTTTTGTTACCGCTTTTACCGCTTTCGTGACCTGCGCCGCCGCTTCGGGCGATGTTCCGAAGCTCATGCCGCCGCCGTGAACATTCGGGCAGCTGACATTGACCTCAAACCAGCCAATCTGCTCCTGACTGTCAAGCTTTTCGCAGGTGTAGGCATATTCTTCAACCGAAAAACCGCTGACATTCGCCATAACGGGCTTTGAAAAGCACTTTTTCAGCTTCGGCAATTCCTCGGCGATTACCGCCTCAACTCCCGGATTCTGAAGTCCGACCGAATTTATCATTCCGCTCTCGCACTCGGCGATTCTCGGGGTAGGGTTGCCGAAACGGGGCTCTTTTGTTGTCCCTTTAAAGGAAAATGTGCCTAAGCAGTTAATATCGTAAAGCTCTGCAAACTCATAGCCGAAGCCGAAGGTTCCCGATGCGGGGATAACGGGATTGTCAAGCTCGATTCCGCAGAGCGTAACCTTTGTGTTCACCATATGATTTCCTCCCTTTCAAGCACGGGGCCGTCCCTGCAAATTCTTTTATTGCCGTACTTTGTTTTGCATGAGCAGCCCATGCACGCTCCGAAGCCGCAGCCCATTCTTTCCTCAAAGCTGTACTGACCGCTTGAAGAAGCGATTTTTTCAATTGCTCTGAACATCGGCATCGGGCCGCAGGTGAAGAAGTAATCATATTCAATATCTTTCAGAACATCGGT
>JBJEQC010000233.1:0-4001 GCA_051881555.1 Acutalibacteraceae bacterium | reverse complement strand
TCAAAGCCGTTGCCGAGACCGCAGAGAATATCAAGCTCCGCACCGCTTTCAAGGCGTGACATGGCTTCGGTTCCGCCGCCGACGACCTTATATAATATTGTAATAGTTGTATTGTCATAATCGCAGATTGAAATGGGTCTGCGCAGATAAAAGCCGTCAAGCTTAATGTTTATGAACTGACCCGGAGCGGTTATCGCCGAGGTGTCGCCCGACAGTATCATTTCAAAAACATCCTTGGTCAGCGGCTTATTGGAAATAATTTTATATATTCCCCTGAACATTCTATCAATCCTTTCTCCATGCGATTGAGCCGTTGCAAACCGTCATTTTGCATTCACCGAAAACCTCGAAGCCCTCAAACGGCGTTGCTTTTCCCATCGAAACAAAGTC
Organism: Acutalibacteraceae bacterium; assembly: GCA_051881555.1. Classification (GTDB taxonomy): domain Bacteria; phylum Bacillota; class Clostridia; order Oscillospirales; family Acutalibacteraceae; genus CAG-177. The sequence continues at coordinate 3,611 of JBJEQC010000233.1, read as the reverse complement.
GGCAGGGTCAACGGTATATTTTTTATCAAGGTCAAACACCGTGAAGCTTTCGGGGCTTCTCTCAATGCCGAAGCGTTCCGACGGATTGACGCTCATAAGCTCAACAAGCTTTTCAAGAGTGATAATATTCTTTTTGACAAGATAAGTGTAAAGAAGCGGAAATGCGGTTTCGATTCCGACAATTCCCATAAGGCTCTTTTCAATGCCCCGTGATTTTTCTTCCGCCGAATGCGGGGCATGGTCGGTTGCTATCATATCAACCGTTCCGTCGCAGATTCCCTCAATCAGAGCTTCTCTGTCTCTCTCGTCACGGAGCGGAGGATTCATTTTGAATCTGCCCTCCTCCTGCAAATCCTTATCGCTGAGCAGAAGATAATGGGGGGCTGTTTCGCAGGTGACATCAACGCCCGCCGCCTTTGCTTTTCTGATAAGCTCAACGCTCTCTTTGGTTGAAATGTGGCAGACATGATAGACACAGCCCGTCTGAGCGGCAAGCTTCAGATCACGCTCAATCGGCTTCCACTCGCTTTCGGAGCAGATTCCTCTGTGGCCGTGCGCCGCCGCATATTTGCCGAGATGAATATATCCGCCGTTAAGGAGCGAATTATCCTCGCAATGGGCAACGATCATCTTTCCGAGCGATTTTGCTTTGAGCATGGCGGCTTTCATCATTTCCTCGCTCTGAACTCCCCTGCCGTCATCCGAAAAAGCGCAGACGAACGGTGCCATGGCCTCCATGTCGGAAAGCTCGTCTCCCTGCTCGCCCTTTGTTATCGAGCCGTAGGGCAACACATTGATTGCCGCATCTTTCTTTATTATTTCAAGCTGAGCTTCAAGATTCCCGAGCGTATCGGGAACGGGCTTCAGGTTCGGCATTGAGCAAACTGCCGTGTAACCCCCTCTTGCGGCGGCAAGCGAACCGGTTTTAACCGTTTCTTTATATGAAAAACCCGGCTCTCTGAGATGAACATGCACATCAATAAAGCCGGGAAAAACAACACAATTATTAAATTGAAAAACAGCGTCCGAAGCGCCGCCGATAACGCCGCCCGAAACAACCAAATCGGCAGGAGCGCCCTGCCCGAAAATATAACAGCCTTTAACAGTAAAGCTCATGGTCAAATCCTCTCTATCGTTACTTGTCTTAGTATACCATATTCGGGGAAAAAGTCAATAAAAAAAGCGAATGCCGGGCAAATTTTTCTGCCCGGCATATAATTTCACTTTGAAACGGCGGCACGGCGTTCATCAATCTCCGCCTTAATCTTTTGATATTTTTCTCCGTAAAGCCAATATTTCTTTTTATAAATAATCAAGCCTATAACACAGAGAGGAATGGGAATCAGGAACATAAACGCCCTGAGAATAAGAAGTGCGTCGCCGTTTATCATTGCCGTAGCGTCAACAATATTTCCGCTTGAATCAACAAACTGCTGAACGCTTTGCTGGAGAGCCGGGTCATAGTATTCTCTGATATTGGGCAGACCCGCAGCAGAAATACCGAGCCCGAGAATAAGCATGGAAATTGCCCCCGCAAACTTTGACAGAAGCGTCTGAACGCTGAAAATTACGCTGTCTCCCCTTGTACCCGTTTTCCACTCGCCGTAATCGACAACATCGGCAATCATAACGGTTGAGCCTATCTGATTCATTCCGTTGGCAAGCATCATGCACGAACCCGAAAGAGCAACAAGCACCGAATTGATAAGATGATATTCTTTGCCGGGCTTCAGAACAAAGAAAATGAAAAACAGCATAATAAGACTGAAAACCTGAAGTATATATGCTGCTCCGTAAATTTTTTCACGGGGGATTTTCTTTGCTATCCAGCTGTAAAAAAACATTGCAATTCCCTGACCCGTGCAGGCAATAATCCAGAACAGCGTGTAGCTGTAAGTGCTGTTCAGATAATTTGCGCCGTTTTCATAGCAAAATACATATAAATACAAAATCTGGCTCATCGCAATTGTGCTGCCCGTCTGATATAAGACAAAAGAAAGGGAATAAGCCCTGAGCTGATCGTTGGTTTTAAACAGATCCGTAATTGTCTTTAAACCGATCCGGCTGTGCGGAATCTCATATTTTTCACGGTTTCCGATAACGGTAAAGCTGACGAAAGCAACCAGCATTGCAGAAGCAACCGTTCCGAGAATAAGATAAGCCTTCTCCATACCCTTTGAAGCAAATATCGGCAGAATGACCGAGGTGCCGATTGAATTCATCGTGAATCCGCCGAATCCGCCGATAAGTCTGACGAATGAGCTTGCTCTGTTGCGCTCGTCCGTGGTGTTTGCGATAGTCGGAAGCATTGACCAGAACGGAACATCGAGCACCGTGAAGCTCATTCCCCAAAGGACATACATTGTTATATAGTAAAAATATCTGATTCCTTCGCTCGGAGCGCTGACAGGATAAAACAGCAAAACAAGCGTCACCGCATTTGCAATAGCTCCGCCGAGAATCCACGGGCGGTATCTGCCGAAACGGCTCTTTTTGCAGTTGTTGACGAGGGTGGCAAGCATCGGGTCATTTATGGCGTCCCAAAGCTTTGCAAGCACAAAAGCAACCGTCATATAAAGCGGATTCAGATGCATATAGATGCACAGATAAACAAGCAAAAACGAGTTAACACAGCTGTTGCCGACCTCCCTGCCGAGAGAGCCGAGAGAATAAGACGCTATTTCCAGAACGGTCAGCTTGTTTTTGTCACCATGTTTTTTCTTCACAGGCGCAATTCCTCCTTGAAATTCAATGATTTTATTGTAATATAGCAGAAAGAAAATGTCAAACACAAAAAACTTTTATCAACAACAAAATTACCGATTTGTTCATAAAAAATTTAAAATAATCCCTTGACAACGGCATTTTTAAACTATATAATAATGATAACGATTATCATTAATACTAAGGAGGCTACGGAAATGGTAAGGCACAGCCGCCGGAGAGACGCCGTTTATGCAAATCTCTGCCAACGCTGCGATCATCCCACCGCTGAGGACATTTTCTTTTCAATTAAAAGCGAGTATCCCTCAATCAGTCTTGCAACGGTTTACCGCAACCTTTCTCAGCTTGAAGCCGACGGAAAAATAATCCGCATCGGTTCGGGCGGCACGGCACGCTATGACGGCAACATTTCGCCTCATCATCACCTTGTCTGCCTTTCATGCGGAGGCGTTTTTGATATTCCCGTGAATGATGACGGGCTTTGCGAAAAAGCCGCCATGAATTTTGACGGAAAAATCGTTTCTCACACGGTTATTTTTAAAGGCTATTGTTCCGCTTGCTCAAAGCAGGTCGGATAAAGCATAAATAAGGCAAATATAAAAAATATATATCAATGGAGGAATTTACCATGAAAAAGTTTGTTTGCACAGTTTGCGGTTATGTTTACGAGGGCGACGCAGCTCCCGAAAAGTGCCCCCAGTGCGGCGTTCCCGCTTCAAAGTTCGTTGAGCAGAAGGCTGACGAAATGTCCTGGGCTGCCGAGCATGTTGTCGGCGTTGCCAAGGGCGTAAGCGAAGAAATCATCGAAGGTCTCAGAGCTAACTTCAACGGCGAGTGCTCAGAGGTTGGTATGTATCTTGCAATGGCAAGAGTTGCTCACAGAGAGG